>CAMNJD010000493.1 GCA_946540705.1 uncultured Ruminococcus sp.
ATTTTGCCGGACTGATCTACGGCGCCGATACGGCGGGGCTCTGCTCGCTGATCGGCTCGCTGGCATCGGTCATCAACTACCGCATCTATGTCCGGGAATACCCGCAGAACGGTAAACAGTTTATCAAGGTGTTCACACTGGTGAGCTGGGCGTTTTTCCTGATCGTGGTGATCCCCGGACTGCTGCTGAGCCGCTGGCCGTTCTTCTGAAAGAGGTATGTCAATGCACGATATCTGGAATCCGTGGCACGGATGCATAAAAAAAAGCGAGGGCTGTCAGAACTGCTATATGTATTACCTCGACCGGATGCGCGATCAGGACGGTTCGCATATCTACCGGACAAAAAACGGCTTCCGTTATCCGCTGCAAAAGGACCGGGCAGGACATTACAAGGTCAGAAGCGGCGAGATGCTGCGCGTATGCATGACCTCTGATTTTTTTCTTGAGGAGGCTGATGCCTGGCGCGGAGAGGCGTGGGAGATCATGCGGCAGCGCCCGGATGTGATCTTTTTCCTGCTGACCAAGCGCCCCGAACGGGTCGCGCAGTGCCTCCCGCCGGACTGGGGCGGCGGCTGGGAGCATATCTTCTTCAATGTTTCGACAGAGAACCAGCGCCGTGCGGATGAACGCATCCCGATTCTGCTGGAGCTTCCGTTCCGGCACAAGGGCATCATGTGTGCCCCGATGATCGGGCAGATCAGCATTGCGCGCTATCTGGAAAGCGGGCAGATCGAGCGGGTGCTCTGCGACGGTGAAAACTACGGCGGAGCGCGGCCGTGTCACTATGACTGGGTGAAGCAGCTTCACGATGAATGCGCGGCGCATGATGTGACCTTTGTATTCTGCGGGACAGGCAGACGGTTTGTCAAGGACGGCAAGCTGTATCAGATTGAGGGAAACGCGCTGCAAAGCCGGCAGGCACACCGCTCCGGGCTGAGCTATCAGGGCAGGCCGATGCATTTTGACCTCTATGACGGCTGGGGGTATCCGATCCCGGAATCTGCACGGTATCAGCCGTATTTCCGGGAGAAATGTCAGACCTGCGGCATGAGGCCGGTCTGCAACGGATGCAGCCAGTGCGGAAAATGTGACATATGATGCAAAAAAGCAAAGGAATGATGAGAATGAAAATACGGCTTAGCCTGATGCTTGCCGCATGCACACTGCTCACAGGCTGCGGCAGCCCTACTGAGGCAAGCAGCTCTGCTGAGACTGCCTCTCAGGCCGCCCGGACGCAGACAACCGCGCGCACTGCGGAACCGGTTCCGGCGGAGACAGCCGCAGCTTCCGAACCGGCTGAGCAGGACAAGAGCGCACTGCTGCATGTACCGGAGGATATCGGTCTGCACGACACGGACGGGGAAGGCAGCCGCTATGCCTTCACCTACGGCGGCGCGGAGTTCAGCGCGGTCTATACGCCGGACAACTGGAAGATTGTTGATTCCTACTGCATCACTGTACACAGCGACATGGTTCTGATCTGCGAGGCTCTGCGGCAGGTGCATCCGGTTCACGGTGCGGATCTGTCCTCTTACCGCGAAGCGGAGGACATGGCCTATGAATGGGAACAGCATAACCTTGCCTATGAACTTATCCCGGAGAGCTCACCTTATCGGAAAAACGCAAAGGATGTGGATATCAACCCGGCGGATCAGGGCAAGAGCGTGTTTGAACTCTATCTGGACAGAGCGGGATAACAGAAAGCGGCGGCCGGTGCAAATTCCGGCCGCCGCTTGCCATATTACTTGCCATATTAAGTGTAATGACTTTTGCTTTTGGGATTGTACCGGTAAACATACACAGCGTGGGGCTTCAGGATGCAGTAGTAAATGACCGCGATGGCCGCCGTCATCATTTCAGCGGCGGGGATCGCCAGCCAGATGCCGTTCAGCGAACGCATCAGATAAAATGCAGCGGCAAGCGGAATGACCAGCACTGCGCCGCGCAGGAGCGAGATGACCTGCGAAGGCGAGGGAAGCTCCAGCGAGGTAAAATAGACCGAAAAGATCGAGTTCAGTGCCATAAACGGCATGAAGCAGAAGTACAGCCGCAGGCCGTTTTCCGCAAGTACACGCAGCGCTTCGTCATCTCCCCGGTTGAAAGCAGAGACAAGCGCGCCGGTGTGCAGGCAGACATAGCCGTAGGCAGCAGCGGCGATCAGCAGAGCGGAGGTCAGCGAAAGACGCAGCAGATAGCTGACGGATTTGCTGTCATGTGCGCCGTGATATTTACACAGCAAGGGCTGCACACCGCTGGACAGTCCGGTGAAAACCGCAGTGAACACGATCGCAAGATTTGCGATAATGCCGTAGGCTGCGATGCCGGTGTTTCCGCAGAGGCGGTAAATCACGCAGTTGAACACGAGAATCACGATGCCGCCGGAGAGCTCCGTCACGAAGGAGTGTACGCCGAGCGGCAGGATCTTGCAGATCTCTTTCCGTGAGGGACGGATGCGGCGCAGCGAAAAGGCATTCCACCCGCGGAAAAAGTGGATGCTCATGATGCCGATACTGATAAGCGGCGCGATGCAGGTCGCGAGCGCAGCGCCGGTCATGCCCATTTGCAGCGGAAAAATGAACACATAATCGAGAATGACGTTCGCGCAGCTGCCGCCCAGTACACCTGCCATTGCGAGCCGGGGGGCGCAGTCGTTGCGCATAAAGCAGACAATGATATTGTTCAGGATAAATGCCGGAGCGAACAGCAAAACTGTCCGCAGGTAGCCCTTCGCCATATCAAACACTGCTGCATCCGCGCCGAGCAGCGAGGTGCATGGACCGGCAGCAAACAGTCCGAGCAGCATCAGCACCGCCGAGACAGGCAGTGCCGCAGCAACAGCGTTCGTGAAGATCCTGTCTGTTTCGCGCCGTTCGATGCGGCAGTAGAGCATTGAAAATCTGCTGCCGCCGCCCATGCCGAGCATCAGTCCGAAGCCGTTGAGCAGATTGAACACCGGCAGGCAGAGGTTCAGTGCGG
>CAMNJD010000494.1 GCA_946540705.1 uncultured Ruminococcus sp.
GGATTCTTAAGGGCTAGTAGCCCTTAAGCGGGAGTTTGAGGGCGGCGCCCTCAATATAAATCCGTCGGAGACACTTTTTCTACAGACTGGGTTAAAACAAATAGTTTTAATTACGCCCATATTAAAAGTTTCGCTCAAGGCACCACCAGCTCTGTGCGGTATTGCCTTAACCGTTCTAAACCACCTTTTTGTGCGAGAATCCACCCAAATCTTTATTCGCCCTATTTTTTATGGAACCGCTGATGAAACTGCCCCCCCGGCGGCTCCTTAGCTGCGTATTTGTATATGTCGGATTGTGCTCTTGTTATGCGCAATATTCTCATAATTATGCAAATTAGACAAAACGGGAGTGCCGCATTTGTGGGAATCGTAAATTGACATTCCGGCCGGATTTTTTGTATAATAGTGCTATAGGGCTGCGCTGACAGCCGAAGAAAGAAAAGCCGATGAGGAAAGAGGTTACCGATATGAAAAAAATGAAGCGTCTGCCGGCGGCTCTTGCCGCGATCACGATGGCCTTTGCCGCAACTGCCTGCGGCAGCGAAGAAAGCTCCGGCGGCAGAACCAAATCTGAGGACGATGTCTCGATCGAGCTTTCCGCAGCCGAGAGCGTGCTCGATTCCGATGAAACCGAAAGCCTGAAGGGCAAGAAGGTCTACTGGATGGCGACCTATGACCTCAACCCGACCGATAATCAGGACCGCTCGGTCGCGCTGTCGCTGTTTGAGGATGTTTACGGCTGCTCGATCGAGTATGTTGCGACGACCTCCGATTCCAAGTTCGACGATCTCGCGAACCGCATCAACGGCGGCTCCCCGATCGACATGTTCCCGTATGAGTGGGACGCGGTGCCGAACGGCGTCACAAAGGGCATGTATGACCCGCTCGATGACTACATCGACCTGAGCGACCCGATCTGGGACGATATGCGCGACTATGCCGATATGTACAAGTATAACGGTCATTATTACGTCGTGCCGTATGCGGTTTCCGACCCGCTCGCGATCACCTACAGCCGCACGCTGATGGAGGAGGAGGGTCTGAAGGATCCTTATGAGCTCTACAAAAAGGGCGAGTGGAACTGGGACAATTTCCTCGATATGATGAAGCAGTTTGTCTCGAACGCGGAGGAGGGGCAGCAGCGCTACGGCATCCGCGGCTGGTTCGGTCAGGCAATCGTGCAGTCCACCGGCGATACCGTCGTAAAATATGACGGCAATCAGTTCTCGAACAACATCATGAGCCCGAATATCGAACGCGCTGAGCAGCTGGCTGAGCAGATCGGCAAGCTCGGCCTCTACGACGGCACATGGTATTCCAACTTCCCGGAGGACGGCTCGACCCTGTTCTACGGCATGGCGCCGTGGTCGCTGGGCGGCTCGAACGCGAAGAACCCCGATGCGGATATCTTCATCGTGCCGTTCCCGAAGGATCCGGAATCGGATACCTACTACCTGAACATGAATTTCGCTGCGAACATGCTCGTCAAGGGCTCGAAGAATGCCGATGCAGTCGGCGCGTATATCAAGTGCTGCCGCCTCGAGCAGACTGAGGAGGAATACAAGAAGGCTGCAAAGGAAAAGGCACTGATCCAGCAGAAGAACAAGGACGGTCAGGTCACGAGCTTCGTCACGGAGGAGCAGTATGACTTCATGCAGACCTGGTATGACCCGGAAAACATCCGCTGCGTGTTCGACTTCGGTTACGGCATGGGCCCGCTGATGTACAGCGAGTCGTATGACTACTATACCAGAGGCGTGATGAACAATGTCGCGGACGCACTGCTTGTGCGCTATGACGGCACACCGGATACATGGGCGGAGATCCGTACCCAGTGGTCATCGGTCGTCGATGCGCAGGTCGAGGATTTCAACAGCAAGAAATAAGAGGATATTGCCCGGATATGAATGATCTTGCTTATGCATGCAGACGAATTATATGACCGTTTTTGTGCATAACATGTTCAAAATGTAGAAAAACTGCGCGGATTTTACCGGAATGCTTGCATTTTTCCGAAAAATGTGATATCCTATATGTTAGAAATTAAGATGAAAGAAGGAAAGACCGGAACGACAAGTCCGGTCTTTCTTTTGTGTGCGGGCATTTGTGATGCTCAGCACCGCATCTGACGCAGGAGGGACTGAATCAGGTTCTATGAAGATCAAAAAATTCGGAAGCACCGAGAGCCGGATCTACGGCATGGTGAAGCCTATCGCAGACGAGCTAGGTCTGATCGTCTGGGACGTCCGCTTTGAAAAGGAGGGCGCGCTCTGGTATCTGCGCGTGCTGCTCGATCACATGGACAGAGCCGTGACGATCGCAGACTGTGAGGCCGTCACGCGCCCCTTGAACAAGCTGCTCGATGACAGCGACCCGATCCCGCAGAGCTATACGCTGGAGGTCGGCTCCGCAGGACTTGAGCGCGAGCTGATCCGCGAAACGCATTTCGATGCCTGCGAGGGCAGCAGAGTGCGCGCCCGCATGATCCGTCCGCTGGAGGACGGCACCAAGGAGCTGCTCGGCACACTTGTAAGCTGCGACCGCGAGAACCTCACGGTTCAGCCCGGCACGGACAGCGAACCGGTCACTGTTCCGCTGTCCGGTGTGGCATTTGTCCGCCTCGCCGATCTCGACGAGGATGAGGTCAGAAAAGCCGCCGCTGAGTGATATTTGCACGGTTTGTCCCGGTTACGGGATGCTTTGAAAATTTAGGAGGATGACTAACCATGAATGAAGGGTTCTTTGAGGCACTGGCCGCGCTCGGCAACGAAAACAGTGTCGAGCAGGCTCTGCTGGTGGAGAAGATCGAAGCTGCCATGCTGAAAGCTGCGCAGAAGGCCTATCCCTATGCAGAGGACGACGATATCCGGGTCGAGATCGACCCGGCCGCACACCGCTTCGACATCTATATGAAAAAGAGTGTCGTTGAGGGTGAACCGAAAACCGACTATGAGGTCAGCTATGCAAAGGCAAAGCTGACTTACCCCGACTGCGAGATTGGCGATCTGGTCGAGTGCCTGATCGATCCGGTCAAGTTCGGCAGAAGCATCGCACAGTTTGCGAAGCAGAGCATCCGCACCGACCTGCGCACGATCAACCGTCAGCAGATGATGGAAAAGTTTGAGTCGAAGGAGCGGCAGATCATCACGGTCAAGGTCACGCAGATCGACCCGATCCGCGGTACGGTCACGGTCGAGTATGACCACACCGAGCTCTACCTTTCCCGCAATGAGCAGCTCTTTACCGAGACAATGGTGGACGGCAAGCCTACCCGCGTCTATGAGCCGCTGAAGGAGGGTCAGCTGATCAAGGTGTTCGTGACAACGATCGCGAACCGCGACAAGCGCCCGATCCCGCGGATCTCCCGCGTTGACAAAGGCTTTGTCGAGAAGCTCTTTGAGCAGGCAATTCCTGAGATCGCGGACGGCACCGTCGAGATCCACGCAGTCTCCCGTGAGGCAGGCTTCCGCTCGAAGATCGCCGTCAGCTCGCATGATCCGAACGTCGATGCGGTCGGTACCTGCATCGGCCCGCACAGCTCCCGCATCAATACCGTCCTGAAGGAGCTGCACGGCGAAAAGATCGACATTATCCCGTATTCTGAGGATCCCGAGGAGTTCATTACCCGCGCACTTGCCCCCGCGACGGTCATCTCAACGACGATCGCCGATGAGGAGACCCGTGCGGCAACGGTCGTCGTGCCGAACGATCAGCTCTCGCTTGCGATCGGCAACAAGGGTCAGAATGCGAAGCTCGCGGCAAAGCTCACCGGCTATAAGATCGACATTAAGCCGGAATTCCCCGATCCGGAACCCGAATCGGATGTGGAAGCAGAGGGCTATGAGATCCTTGAGGATGTCAGCGAGCTGAACGAGCTGGATTCCGCAGAGGCCTGAGCGCTGCAAGACGCAAAGGAGGTGCGTGCGGATGATGCAGAAGAAGATCCCGATGCGCATGTGCGTCGGCTGCAATGAAATGAAGCCCAAGCGCGAGCTGATCCGCGCAGTGCATCAGAAGGACGGAACGGTCCTGCTGGATACGACCGGCAAACAGGCCGGCCGCGGCGCGTACATCTGTCCGCAGCTTGCCTGCCTGCAAAAGGCACGGAAGGCAAGACGGCTGGAGAAGGCGTTTTCCTGTCAGATCGCGCCGGAGATCTACGATGCGATGGAGCAGGCCATGCAGGGCGCAGAGGCGGGTGATTCGCATGCCTGACCGCACAGAGCGGCTGACCGGGCTGCTGACGATGTGCAGAAAGGCCGGAAAGCTGCTGCTCGGATTCGATGCCGTAAAGGATGCAGCAAGGCAGGGGCAGGCTGCCCTTGTGCTGCTGGCCGCCGATGTCTCACCGAAAACCGAAAAGGAGATCCGGTTTTATGCGGGCGATGTCCCCGTCCGGATGCTGCCGTTTCAGATGGATGCGCTGAAGGTATTTTTCCGCAAGCGCACGGCGGTTTACGGTGTGTGTGATGCGGGCTTTGCCGGGAAGCTGACAGAGCTGCTGCCCGGGCCCGCGGAAAATGAGTAAAACGAGCGCATATGTGCCGCATCATGCGGAGATATGCGAGGAAGCAAGTGCGGCAGTGCCGCAAATGAGCCGATAGGGGGTAATTGCCTATGCCAACAACCAAGGTCAAGCTGAGTGATTTCGCCGCAGATCTGAATCTTCCGGTGCAGGAGGTCATCGACCGCCTGAAGACGCTGGATGAGAAAGCGAAGAAACCGACCTCGGCACTGACAGATACCGAGATGAATTATCTGCTGGAGTATTATACCCGCAGCAGACAGGTGGAGAATTTCAATGCATATTTCGCAGACCGCTCCGCCGAAGCACAGCCTGCAAAGAAGCCCGCACGGACTGCAAAGCCCGAGCAGATCACACGGCCGAAGAAGGTCGAAAAGGCTGAAAAGCGGGAAAAGCCCGTGAAGGAAAAGGCGGCGCGTCCTGCGGCACAGCCGAAGAAGCCCGCTGCCGAGAATCCCGCACCGGAAGCAGCAGCACCTGCCGAGCGTGTCGCTGCCGCGCCTGCCGCAGTAACGGAGGCACCTGCTGCCGAAAAGCCGATGTCCGCCGCCGAGAAGCCGGCACCTGCCGCCGAGAAGCCGGCGCCCGCCGCTGAGAAGCCGGCGCCCGCTGCCGAAAAGCCCGCGCCCGCCGCTGAGAAGCCCGCTGAGGCCGCTCCGGCTCCTGAGGCTCCCGCTGCACCGCGTGTGCTGACTGCTGCGGAGACTGAGCGCCGCGCAAGAGAGCGTGCCGCAATGTATGAGAAGCAGCTTGCAGAAAAAGCTGCACGCCGTGAGCGCAGCCAGAAGAATCAGCAGCGCGCACAGCAGCAGAAGATGCAGGAGGCAGCAGCAAAGAAGGCTGCTGAGCAGAAGCAGCAGGCTGAGGCCGCCGCAGCAGCAGAGGCAGCAAAGCAGGCTGAAACAAAGGCCGCTGCCCCCGCTCCCGCACAGCCGAAAAAACAGCCGCCGCAGCCGCGTAATATCCAGAAAACCCCGAAGAAGCCCGCAAAGGCACAGGAGCGCGGCGAGCAGATCAAGATGTCCGGCGAATTCGCTGCAACAACTGAGGTGCAGCCGAGCCAGCAGCGCCACATGGTCGATACCCGCGGCACCTATGTCGATCTCGATAAGTACAACGAGCGCTATGAGCAGATCGCGCCGCAGGGCAGAGGCGGCAAGAACGACAATATGGTCGCCAAGAAGCAGAAAATCAACCAGAAATCGCAGCAGAGAAAGCAGCAGGCACGCTCCGGCAAGGCGCGTGAGACTGAGGCGGAGAAGCTGCGCAGACTGGAGCTGGAGCGTGCCAGAAAGCAGCAGCTCAAGGTGCTCATTCCCGACAGTATTGTCGTCAGCGAACTGGCAACGCGCCTGAAGGTTCAGGTGCGCGACGTCATCAAAAAGCTCATGGGTCTGGGCGTTATGGCGAATATCAATGAGGAGATCGACTTTGATACTGCGTCGCTGGTTGCCGAAGAACTGGGCGCAAAGGTCGAGCACGAGGTCATTGTGACGATCGAGGAGCGGCTCATCACCGATGAGGAGGATCCGGAGGAGGCACTCGAGGAGCGCAGCCCGGTCGTTGTCGTTATGGGTCACGTTGACCACGGCAAGACCTCGATCCTGGACCGCATCCGCAACGCGAATGTCACGGCTTCTGAGGCCGGCGGCATCACGCAGCACATCGGTGCATATCAGGTCAAGCATGACGGCAAGGTCATTACATTCCTCGATACGCCCGGCCATGAGGCATTTACCTCGATGCGTGCCCGCGGCGCGAATATCACGGATATTGCGATCCTTGTGGTCGCGGCCGATGACGGCATCATGCCGCAGACGGTCGAGTCGATCAACCACGCAAAGGCTGCGGGTGTCTCGATCATCGTCGCGATCAATAAGATGGATAAAGAGGGCGCAAACCCCGAGCGCGTCAAGCAGCAGCTCACCGAATATGAGCTGGTCTGCGAGGAATGGGGCGGCGACACGATCTGTGTGCCGGTCTCTGCAAAGACCGGCGAGGGCATCGAGGAGCTGCTCGAGAATATCCTGCTGGTCGCGGAAGTCCGCGAGCTGAAGGCAAACCCGCACCGCCGTGCAAAGGGTACTGTGATCGAAGCGCGTCTGGACAAGGGACGCGGCCCGATCGCGACGATCCTCGTGCAGAACGGTACGCTGCATACCGGCGATGTCATCATCGCGGGCACGACCGTCGGCAGAGTCCGTGTCATGACCAACTACAAGGGCAAGGTCGTCAAGGAGGCAGGGCCGTCTGTGCCGGTCGAGATCACCGGTCTGGCAGAGGTTCCCAGCGCAGGCGATGTGTTCAATGCGGTTGAGGATGAGCGCCTCGCGAAGGAGCTCGTCGAGCAGAGAAAGCATGAGGCCAAGGAGGAGCAGTTCAAGAGCTACCGCAAGGTCACGCTCGACAACCTGTTCTCGCAGATCGCCGAGGGCGAGATGAAGGAGCTGCCGCTGATCGTCAAGGCGGACGTTCAGGGCTCCGTCGAGGCGGTCACGCAGTCGCTCGAAAAGCTCTCCAACGACGAGGTCCGCGTCAAGGTCATCCACGGTGCAGTCGGTGCCGTCTCCGAGAGCGATGTCATGCTCGCGACGGCTTCCAATGCGATCATCGTCGGCTTCAATGTCCGTCCGATGCCGGTCGCAGCGGAAACTGCTGCACGCGACGGCGTCGATATCCGCCTGTACCGCATCATCTACGATGCGATCGAGGAGATCTCTACCGCTATGAAGGGCATGCTCGCACCGAAATACCGCGATGTGGAAATGGCGCGCATCGAGGTGCGTCAGGTCTATCATATTTCCAGCGTCGGCACGGTCGCAGGCTGCTATGTCGTGGACGGCAAGGTCACAAGACAGTGCAAGATCCGCGTTGTGCGTGACGGCATCGTCGTCGCAGAGGATCAGATCGACTCCCTGCGCCGCTTCAAGGACGATGTGAAGGAGGTCGCGACCGGCTACGAGTGCGGCATTTCGCTGGAGCGCTTTGCAGATATCAAGGAAGGCGATATCCTCGAAGCATTCATCACCGAGGAGTACCGCGAGGAATAAAAGACTGCGGCAGCGGTGCGGCGGCGCTGCACCCTGCCGGATGCATAGATAAAACGGAGGGATATGAACATGGGACAGCTCAGAATGAGTAATGCAGATATGCTGCAATACTGCAACGAAGCACTGGCATGGGACGATTTCGGCCCGATCGACACCCTGTTCTTTGAGACAGTCAAGCGGATCATCACAGGCGAGATCAGCCCGATGGAGGAGGATGACGAGCCCGATTCGATCTTTGACGAGGAAGGCTTTTTCAACGAGACTGAAACGACCG
>CAMNJD010000495.1 GCA_946540705.1 uncultured Ruminococcus sp.
AAGGAAGCGCTGAATCATGTATCGCTGCGCGATGATTGATAATGGGCTCCGCCCAAACCCGCCAAAGGGACACTGTCCCTTTGGAATCCCGTTTTTATGAAATGATAGAAGGTACGTGTTTTCTGTTGCAACTGAAAGCAGGGGTCAGGATTCGATGATTGCGCAGCAAACTCAACACAGCGCAGCGCGGGGAGTCCCCATGAATTTCTATTGAATCTTAAAATGGGATTCTTAAGGGGCATTTGTCCCTTAAGCAGGGGTTTGGGGACGGAGTCCCCATGAATAATCCGCCGGAGGCACTTTCATCAGCGCCTATGAAAGGAAATCGAAATGGACGAGAAATGGAAGGAAATGTACGAGGCGGCGAAAGCGGTCTGGAATCCGCGCAAGGTCTCGGACTATGTGACCTGCGGAGAGGTTGCGGCGGCAGTGATGTCGTCGAGCGGAAAAATTTATACAGGCATCTGCATCGACACCTGTTCGACGCTCGGCATCTGTGCGGAGCGCAATGCGATTTTCAATATGCTGACAAACGGTGAGCAGGAGATCGCGCGTGTGCTTTGTATCGCGCCGGACGGCAGATGCGGCGGCGCACCCTGCGGTGCATGCCGGGAGCTGATGGTGCAGCTTATGGCAGGGCATTACAGGAATGTGCAGATTTTGCTGGATTTTGAAACCGGCAAAACCGTCACGCTCGGCGAGATGACGCCGGGCTGGTGGATTCAGTAAACCGCATGGCGCAAAGCCGACACGGAGGAGTGAACGGATTGAACAACGCATTTGCATTTGACGAACGGCTGCTGAAGGCAGCAGCAGAGGCGGAGCAGGCGGCAGCAGCGGAATTTGCGGAGATCGACCGCATTTCGCAGCACGGCACAGCCAAGGTGCTGCGCGCATTTCAGTCGCAGCGGGTGTCCGCGGCATGCTTTGCAGGCGCGAACGGCTACGGCTATGACGACATCGGCCGCGATACGCTCGACCGCGTGTGGGCGGAGGTCTTTCACACGGAGGACGCGCTTGTGCGGCATCATTTTGTGTCCGGCACGCACGCGCTCTCGACGGCATTGTTCGGCGTCCTGCGGCCGGGGAATGTGCTCTGCTCCGTGACCGGTTCGCCGTATGATACCTTAGAGGAGGTCATCGGCATCCGCGGCAGCGGGAACGGCTCGCTGAAGGATTTTGGCGTGCAGTATGCGCAGGTTGACCTGACGGCGGAGGGACGCCCCGACTTTGACGCGATCGCAGACGGCATCTCCGGCGCAAAGGTTGTCTATTTGCAGCGCTCGCGGGGCTATTCGCTCCGGCCGGCGCTTTCTGTTGCCGATATCGCGAAAATTGTCGGAATCACGCGGCAGGTGAACCCGTCCGCAGTGGTCATGGTCGATAACTGCTACGGTGAATTTGTCGATTACGATGAGCCGACCGATGCCGGCGCAGACCTCATCATCGGCTCGCTGATTAAAAATGCGGGCGGCGGCATCGCGGAAACAGGCGGCTATATCGCAGGCCGCGCCGATCTGGTCGAGCAGTGCGCCTATCGCCTGACCTGTGTGGGCATGGGCAAGGAGGTCGGCTGCTCGCTGAATCAGTGCCGCTCGATGTATATGGGACTGTTCTTCGCGCCGGAGGTCGTCGCAAATGCGCGGAAAACCGGCGTGTTTGCGGCAACACTGTTCCGGCGGCTCGGCTTTTCGTGCCTGCCGGTTCCCGGACAGACTGCCGGCGATATCATCACCGTGCTGGTGCTGCGGGATCCTGCGGCAATGGAGGCGTTCTGCGCAGGGATTCAGGCGGGCTCGCCGGTCGATTCCTACGTCACGCCGGAGGCATGGGATATGCCGGGCTATGAGAGCAAGGTCATCATGGCGGCAGGCGCCTTCACGGGCGGTGCGTCGATCGAGCTTTCGGCAGACGGCCCGATGCGGGAGCCGTATGCGGTCTACATGCAGGGCGGACTGACCTACGGCAGCGGCAAGCTGGGCGTGCTTCAGGCAGCGCAGACGATGCTCGAACGCGGCCTGATCGCCCTCTGATCACAGAAAAATAAACCGGAAGCGGCAGCTCCGGTCAGAAAGGATGCGCAAAAAACATGGCAAACAAGGAAAACACCGGCGAATTCTCAATGGATCATTACGTGAATCAGCGGTTGTCTGAGGATGTCGAGCCGAACAATCCGTTTGAGGTCCCGCAGGAAAACGGCGGGCGCAAGGTCAGCCGGAAGCTGAAGGGAAAGGTCAATGTCAGATCCAAGAAATTCCTGATCATTCTGGCTGTGATCGCTGTCCTGATCCTCGCGCTGATCCTGTTCATCTGGATCCGGAAGCGGCAGAATGACGGCGCACGGTATGCGCGGCTGCTGGCGAAGAACATCGGCACGTCGATCAGCTCGGCGCGCAAGGAGGCAGGGCTTGACCTGAAAACCGAATCGGACTACACAACGCTGAACCAGTTTTACATCTCCTATCAGGCGATCGCGGAAAGCCGCAAGGACTGCAAGATTCAGGGCGTGCATCTGCCGGAATGGGCGATTTTCTGCACGACCGATGCGAATGAATTGACGAGCGTCACATATTATAATTATGAGCTGCTTGAGGACAGCATCTTCGGAACCGAGCGGAAGTCCTATCTCGATCCGCAGCTCATTCCCGAGCGCGCATCGGTGTCTGAGGTCGAGAAGAAGCTCGATCTTGAGCCGTACCGCATCCAGTATCTCCCCGATCAGTCGCAGCTTCGCGAATACCGCTACTGCTATGACGATCAGGAAACGGGCGATATTGTCGCCTACGCGATCACCGCGAAGTGGGAGGCGGACGGCAGCCTGAGCATCAAGGATTCCCGCCGGAATTACATCGGCACACTGCTCTCAAGCCCGGAGGCGTAAGTCCCCGAAAGCTGTCAAAATTGCAAAAATCGGTATTGCGGAATTTGTCGCAAATGCCGGAAATCGTTACAAAATTGCTACAAATTGAAAGCAATTTGGAACTATGAAGCGGAAAGTCATTGACATCAGCCGAGTTTCCTGATAAAATGTAAGGTGAATCTGGAATATCAGGCAAGAATGCCTGCGCGGGGATATGAGATACGGCCCGTGCAGGACGGAAGGAGAAGAAGCAATGAGTGATCTGAAGCTCTGCTATGGCTGTATGGAGCCGCTGGACGGCGACTCTGTCTGCCCGCACTGCGGATATGACCGGAATACAACCTCCCTGGCGAATTATCTGAAGCCCGGGACAATGCTGCGGGAGCGGTTTCTGGTCGGAAAGGCGCTGGATTCCAACGGCGAGGGCGTGACCTATATCGGCTACGACACCGCCGTGGGCTGCAAGATCCTGATCCGGGAATATATGCCCGAGCAGCTTTGCAGCCGCGTCCCGAACAGCACCGAGATCAACGTCAACTATGAGCATCTGGCACAGTATAAGGCACTGATGGCCGAGTATACCGAGCTGAACAAGGCACTTGCCCGTCTGCGCAACCTGAGCCACCTGAACCCCGCGCTCGATCTGTTTACCGAGAACAACACGACCTATGCGGTCTATGAGTACCTCGAGGGACAGACGCTGCTTGATTACCTCAAGGACAATGCCGGCGAGCTGAGCTGGAATATCGTCCGCCGCATTTTCCCGCCGCTGTTCACGACGCTGAGCCTGCTGCACAATGCGGGCGTCCTGCACCGCGGCCTGAGTCCCGAAACGATCTATGTCACCGACAAGGGCGAGCTGAAGCTCCGCGGCTTCTGCATTTCGGCCGTCCGCACGAACGATACCGAGCTTGATGCGGAGCTCTTTGACGGCTAT
>CAMNJD010000496.1 GCA_946540705.1 uncultured Ruminococcus sp.
CTTTTCTTATAGCGGGATTCCAAAGGGATAGCATCCCTTTGGCGGGGTATGGGGCAGCGCCCCATTATAATCATCGCGCAGCGATACCTTATTCTATTTAACCGTTCTAAACCACCTTTTTTGTGCGAGAATCCACCCAAATCTTTATTAGCCCTAAAAAAGCAATGCCCCGGAGCGATCGTGTCAGATCACTTCGGGGCATCATTCTGTTTGTGCCGCGCTCCGCAGGGCAAAAAAATGAGCGCTGCACTTGCTGCACAGCGCCTCTGAGGAAAGAGGTTTTATTGTACCGGTGTACCAATCCGGAAACAATTACAACGGTCATGCTCCCATGATACCGCTCAGGCCTTGCCTGATGTTCCTATTATAGCCGATGATTCCAAAAATGACAATTCAGTATTTGCAGATTTACAGCACAAAATGCAGTTTAATTAAGATTTGGCCAACACTACGAAAATATAACAAAATTGTGCAATAACCATGTACTATATGTCAGATTCGCTGTATTTAATAGCAGAGCGTAAAGTTTTAACTTTGAAATATACAGATAGTATTAGAGTATGCCGTGAATACCATATGTTTTTGCTTATATAGTCTATAAAGAAAAACCTATTTGCTTTTTGCACAAAAATATGCTATGATAAAAGCACAGGGAACAACGAACCGGCAAAGCCCTGAAAGAGGAACAGCAATCGCAGCATTGGATAGGGGGATTACAATGAAAGCGAGAAAATTACTTGCGGGGGTCTTATCCGCCGCTATGACACTCTCAGCACTGACCGTCATGCCGAACTTCATGGCATCCGCTGAGACTTTGATCGACAATACGTTCGACCGCAACTACGACGGCTGGTACGCAACCAACCCGGCACAGCAGCTCATCGCGGATGCATCCGCAGCGCACAACTCAGACCGCGGCATGATCGTCACCGACCGCCGCTCTCCGGAGGACGGCGCGGAGTCCGAAAAGGGCTACTACATTGAAGGCGGCATCAAATACGATTACAGCGTGTTCGTCAAGGCTGACACCGACGAGCATTTCAAGCTGAAGCTCACATGGCGCTACCCGGACAACACGACCGATTCCGCAGTGATCGCGGAGGTTTACGGCAAGGCAGGCGAGTGGGAGCAGCTCAGCACAAAATATAAGGCACCGGATGACACGGTTGACCTGAAGCTGACCCTGACGACCGATTCCGACAACGACTTCTGCTTCGACGAGTTCAAGGTCGTCGGCAAAACCGCTTATCACAGCGAGGCGGAGATTCAGGCTGCTGCGGCTTCTGTCGGTCTGAAGGATATCTACGCAAATCACTTCCGCGTCGGCACCTGCATGCCGAACGGCGCGCTGAACAACAGCACGATCACCGGCATCATCATGAAGGACTTTAACTCCGTGACCTGCGAGAACGAGCTGAAGCCGAGCGATACGCTCGTGCAGAACGGCTCCTCCGATACGGACATCAAGGTTTCGCTGAACAATGCGTCCCGCATCATCGACTTCTGCATCCAGCACAACATCGCAATGCGCGGACACACTTTTGTGTGGCACAGCCAGACGCCGAGCTGGTTCTTTAAGCAGAACTTCTCCGGCAACTGGACTGACAAGGACACCATGAACAAGCGCATGGAGAGCTACATCAAGAATATGTTTGCTGCGATCGAGCAGCAGTATCCTGACCTGAATCTCTATGCTTACGACGTCTGCAATGAGTGCGTCGCGGACGGTCAGTCCGGCGGTCCCCGTCAGGCAGGCGACAACAACCAGCAGCAGGGCACTTCCGCATGGGTCTCCGTTTACGGCGACAACAGCTTCATTAAAAACGCATTCACTTATGCAAAGAAGTACCGCCCGGAAGGCTGCAAGCTGTTCTACAATGACTACAACGAATATGAGACTGCCAAGATGAACGGCATTCTCAAGATTCTGAGAGATCTGAAGTCCGCTGATCTGATCGACGGCATGGGCATGCAGTCTCACGTTACTCCGCAGTATACCAGCGTCAGCACATATGTCAATGCGCTGAATACTTATGCAGATACCCTCGGCTGTGTGCATATCACCGAGCTGGATATCGCAAATGCACCGGCTGACTTCTACGGCGGCATCATGGAGGCTGCACTGCAGCGTCCGGAAGTCGAAGCGTTTGTCGTCTGGGGCACGACCGACAGCACGAGCTGGCGCAGCAACACCAATCCGCTGCTCTATAACGGTCAGGGTCAGCCCAAGGAGGCTTACAACCGCCTCGCAGGCATGCTGCCTGAGTCCGAGTGGGGCGACGGCGACAACCCTGTGACCGGCGGCAAGGAGATCAAGCCGATTGAACCCGACGCAGACGGCTGCTACTTCCACGCGACATTTGAATCCGGCACCGATAGCTGGAGCAACAGAGGCTCTTCCAAGGTCGCTCAGACCAGCGGCGGCTATGAGAGCAGCGGCGCTCTGGCAGTCACCGGCAGAACCGATACATGGAACGGTGCATCCACTTCGCTCCGCACTACCGTGTTCAAGCCCGGCGAGACTTACAGCTTCGGCGCAATGGTCAAGTACACCACCGGTGAAGCGACGGAAGGCATCAAGATGACGCTTCAGTACACCGATGCAGACGGAAAAGAACAGTATTCTGAGGTCGCAACAGTTACCGCTGCAAAGGGCGAATGGACTGTGATCCAGAATTTAAGCTATCAGATTCCTGAGGGCGCATCCGGCCTCCTGCTTTACATCGAGACACCGGATGAGGGCGGCAGCCTGATCGACTTCACGGTCGATGAAGCCTACGGCGGCCTTGAGGGTGCAAACCCGCTCAAGGGTGCAATCAAGGAAACGACTACCACTACCACTACAACCACAACGACCACGACAACAACCACGACCACCACGACTTCTTCGCAGCCGGAGCAGGTCAAGCCTTCCCTGATCGGCGATGTGGACCTCAGCGGTGAGGTGAATGTCATGGATGCAGTTCTGATGGCACGAATTGTCGGTGATGATTCGACACTCCCCGTGCTGACGAATGTTGCGAAGGCGAATTCGGATGTCAATGCGGACGGCAAGACGGATGGCAATGATCTTGCGAGGATCATGCAGTATCTTGCCCGTTACATCGACAAGCTCTGAACCAAGTTCCCCCTAAGTGGCGTGTCGGGCTGGTGATTCACCCTCCCGACCCGACACCCACTCTTCTTTTTCCGCTCCGTGCGCGGTGCCGATTCGTGAATGGAACGAACGGCAGGATACAGCTTACTGCCCGACCGCAAGCCTTGACATCAGCATTCAGGCGAACGGAAGTGGGTGCCGATTCGTGAATGGAACGAACGGCAGGACACAGCTTACTGCCCGACCGCAAGCCTTGACATCAGCATTCAGGCGAACGGAAGTGGGTGCCGGTTCGTGTATGGAACGAACGGCAGGACACAGCTTACTGCCCGACGGGGCGAAATGCTCCGGCGGCGGAATATTGGAAACACAGTGCATGCAGGCGGGTCACTCACCCGCCTCTCTGCAAACAGACAACTGCAAGAAAAAGAAATCAAAAACATAGGGTATACAATTTCATAAAGAGAAAAGGGGTTGACATATATGGTCAACAAAAAGCGCTTGTTCGCCAGAGCGGCCTGCGTTTCTGTGATCGCACTGGTTTGTACCGCCGCTGCGATTCCGGCGACTGCCGGTCAGAAACTGCTGAACGCATCGTTTGAATCGACGACTGACGGCTTTGGAGCCAGAAGCAATGAAACAGTTGCGCGGTCCAATGCACAGGCCTATGACGGCAGCTACAGCCTGAAAGTTTCCAATCGCACTGAGGCATGGAACGGTGCGGCAGTCCTGCTGGATAACGGCTGGACCTCCGGCAGCACCTATGCGTTCTCCTGTGCGGTATACCAGTCCTCCGGTGCAGATGTTGAAATGAAGCTCTCGCTTCAGTACAGCGACGGCACCGACACACAATATGTGCAGATATCGGCAGGCTCTGTTCCGAGTGATACATGGACGGTTCTCTCGAATCCGGCCTATGAGATCCCGGCAGGCGCATCCAGCCGTTATCTATATATTGAGACAGTCGAGAGCCTCTGTGACTTCTACGTAGACGCAGTAACATCTGAGATCCCAACGCAGTACGCAAAAGGAGATGTCAATCATGATGAGGCAGTTGACGGAAAGGACCTGCGGGAAATGATTTCGTTCCTGCAAGGCCGGCAAGCGGTGGTTGAACTTGACACAGCAGACATGAACAGTGACGGCAAAATCAACGCAATCGACTTAACAATTCTTCGCAAGCATCTGCTATTCCCGGCACGCTACACTACTACAACGACAACAACGACCACAACCACCACGGCAACAACCGCTAAGCCGCAGCTCCAGCCCGGCCAGTGGTATAATACAGCCGATGTTTCCTGGATCAACGGCAGAAAGACCGTTGCGCTCAGCTTCGATGACGGCCCTGTCAGCAATGACAACGCGAACCGCATTCATGCTGCGCTGTCCAAGGAGGGCTTCCACGCAACCTTCTTCTACATCGGCAAGCAGATCAACGGCAGTAATCAGAGCGAGATCCTGAAGGCTGAATCGCTCGGCTTCGAGGTCGCGAACCATACATGGAATCACGATGACCTGAAGTACGCGGATCAGTACAAGATCGAGACAGAGTATCAGCAGTGCAAGGATAAGCTCAACAGCGTCCTGGGCGTCAACCGCGACTATCTGGTGCGTCTGCCGTTTCTCGGCTACAGCGACAATGTCGGCAAGTACATGCCGGCACCGTGCCCCAACTGCGGGATCGACTCCGCCGACTGGAATCGTGCAACGACCGATCAGATCGTACAGAAGATCAAGTCGGCTGCACAGAACGGCTCCCTGAACGGTCAGGTCGTGCTGATGCACGAGACTGAGCCCGCGTCGGTCGCAGCAGTCGAGCAGCTCTGCCCGTGGCTTGCACAGAACGGCTATGCAGTCGTGACTGTTTCCGAGATGTTCAAGGTGAACAACAAGGAAATGTACAACGGAAAGGTTTACAACAACTGCTGGTAAGACCGGCACCTCTCAAAAATGCCTGATATCATTCCCTCAAGATATGCTACTCCAGCAGTCAAGCACCTGCTTTTACCCGGCAGGTGCTTTGCTGCATTTTGTGCAGGATGCGCCCGGGCGGTGAGCGATGCTGCTGCTTTCCCGTGCGCATGCAAAAAGCACCCCGCCGCAGTCCGTTTGTGAGACTGTCCGGCGGGGTGCTTTTGATCTGTTCTGTTCTGTCCGGATGCGGATTACGGTGCAGCCGTCGTTGTGACATCCGAGGCGGCGGGCTCATCAACGCCCAGACCGCTCGAACTCTGCTGGTAGAAGGTCTTTTTGAGGGATTCCTTGAAATCATCCCGCACAACATACATGCCGCTCTGTTCATCGCAGATGATGCTGACAGCGCGTGCAGGTGCGGTGGCATAAAGGAATACGTAGCTGATCGCGTGCTTGTGGTCGGAAAAATCCATTGCGGTGATATCGGTTGTCACATCGTTGATGAACGAGTGGTAGTAGTTATCGAGGTTTGAGCCGATGCGCTTGCCGTCACACTGATTCAGAAGCTGCGAAACGGAAAGGCCGATGGTCGTGCAGCGGTCGGTTTCCTTACCGTAGCGGGTGCTGGTCAGCAGCGTTTCAAACTGCTTGTTGTCGAGCTGCACCGAAACACCGTCATCGACGCGGCGCAGACCCTGATCCTTGATCGGGGAAGGATAGGAGACATTGCCGATGACATTGACGAGCTTTTCAAAGCCCTCGCTGTCCATCATGATATAGCGGTCGATCTTCTGATCCAGCGCTTCGCCGACGGCATTCTTCACGGCATCGAGGCCGTGGTTGATGAGGCAGCTTTCGGCGGTCATGAGCTTGCCCTCATGCGCGACCTGAAGCTCCAGCGGGATGCCGATGCAGAATTCCTGCTTTCGGACCGGGTCAAAGTGCAGCATCATCATTGCCGTCTTGCGGTCGGGATGCTCGGGATCATCCGGGTCGAGGATAAACAGGATCGAATTGATGTCGTTGTCGGAAATGCCCGTGACGGCTGCCTGCATGGGCTGCAGCTCGGTGTCGTCCTCCATGAGCTTGTTATAGCAGTACAGTGCAACGCCGCCGAACACGAACAGGGATAACAGAACCGTGAGCATGAACGGGATTGCCGTTGCGCCGGGCTTTTGCCGCCGCCGGAAAAGATATTTTGCCATAATGCGTTTGCAGTGCATGCGGGAATGCATGCGGACTGCGGCTCCTTTCGTTTCAGAATGTGAAATATTCATGTGCGGGCTTTGTCTGCTGCACTGCCGTTTCGAGCGACAGGATGCGGACATCAAGCCCGGCATGCTTTGCGAGTCGGATCGTCTGGCCGGTTCCGGACTGCATGTCCGTGACGATCGAAATGAGCCGCTGACTGTGCCTGACCATATACTGATTTCTGGCACGGTAGCAGCCGCGGTAATACTGCGGGCTGAGGCAGATGACCTCACTCGCAGCCTGAAGCACGGTCTGATAGTGGTAGCGCTCAATGCCTGAGAGCGTATCGCCCTGCTGCGCAAACGGCTGTACGCAGATGAGCCGCAGTGCGGGCTGCAGGCGCTTCATCATCAGTACCATATCAGCCGCCCAGAGGTCGATCCCCTGCGCGCAGCCGGTATAGAAGGTCACTGCGCCGTCAGCGGCAGCAGTTTTGATCTCGCTGTAGAGCAGACTGAGCAGCATGCGCAGCTCGTGCTCCTGCGGGAGCTTCTCCGGGCGATGCCCTGAAAAGCAGACTGCAAACGGTTTTGCGCCGTCCATCAGCTTGTAAAGACCGAGCCGCCGATAAATTCACGCACCAGTGACTGCTCCGGAATCCATGCATCGTCCATCGGCACGATCTTCTCCAAAAAGCGGAGCAGGTCGGAAACGCCGCTCTCGGGCGCGGCCGTTGTGCTGAGCTGCCGCACAGTCTCAAGGATCACATTGCGGTAAACGGACAGCTCATAGGCCATGAAGGTATCGAGCTCATAGTCTGCCAAGTGCTTATAGGGCATGATATAGAGATTCTCGCCGCGGGAAATGCTGCTGAGCATGCTGAGCGTTTCCTCGGGATTCCGCCCGCGTGTGCGGCTGTCGCGGATGAGGCGGCGTGCAAAGCGGATGAGGGACGGATGCAGTCTGACATCCCCGTCGGTGATGCGGGTACGGACGCTGAGATAGATGCGGTTTGCAATATCATGCGAGGCACCGGTCACTTCGGGGTTCAGCGCATGGATGCCCTCCATAATGATGAGCTCATGCGGCTTGCGGCGCAGGATCCGTCCGGATTTGCACTGCTTCTGATTTGCAAAGTCAAAGCGCGGCAGCTCAACGGCCTCTCCGCGTGCAAGCTGTTCGAGCTGTGTGTTGAGCAGGTCGGTATCCAGCCGCAGCGGCGATTCATAATCGGGGTTGCCGAACTGATCGACGATATCCGCATTGCGGGTGCCGTCGGCATAATAATCGTCCATTGAGAGCGTGTGCGATTCAAAACCGGCTGCATCGAGAATCTGCTCCAGACGGCAGGCGGTCGTGGTTTTGCCGGAGCCGGAAGGCCCGGAAATCAGCGTGATCGGACGTTCGGAGGCATGACGGCAGATGTCGTCCGCGAGACTGCGGATCTGTCTGTCATAGGCTGCCTCTGCATCGACGATGAAATGCTCCGGGGTTTCCGCCGCTTTGCTGTTGATTTCCTGAAGAGTGACTGCATTCATCAGGAGCACCTCCTTTAGCTCTGATTCTGCCGCAGGCTTTTCTGCATGCGGATGTCTTTGCCGTAGAACTGCATAATGCAGGCGGAGAACAGCC
This sequence comes from uncultured Ruminococcus sp., assembly GCA_946540705.1. Taxonomy (GTDB): domain Bacteria; phylum Bacillota; class Clostridia; order Oscillospirales; family Ruminococcaceae; genus Firm-04. Next base: position 7,838 of record CAMNJD010000496.1, read on the forward strand.
GGGAGAGGATCCTGCTTCCGTACTGTTCCTGCAAGCTGTTTTTATCGAGATTTGTGTTGACGATCATCGGCTTTGCGGCATTGATGCGGCTGTTGAAGACCGTGTAGATCATCGAGCGGGTAAAGCTCGTGTCGAATTCCGTGCCGAAGTCATCGAGAATGAGCAGATCGCAGTCGAGCAGCATGGAGAGGGTATCCTCACCGCCGTCCTGCCTGCTGAAGTGCTCCTGCTCGAGCTGATGCAGCAGGCTCCCTGCGGAATCATAGATGACGCTGAAGCCCTTTTTCAGCACGACGTCTGCGATGGAAAGGGACAGATGCGTCTTGCCGAGGCCTGTGCCGCCGATCATGAGAATATTGCCCGAGCGGGTCGGGTCAAACTCCGCGGCATATTTCCGGCATTGCTGATAAATGCGCTCCATGATCTGATACTGCTCGGAGGGGAGCGATTGATAGTAACTGAGGGAAAACCGCTCAAAGCTGCACAGAGAAAGCTGTGAATTGGCATTCATTTGCTCTGCGCCGACCCGTGCGACCTCATGCTTCAGGCATTCGCACGGTCTGCCGTCTGCAAATCCCGTGTCATCGCAGATCTTGCAGTGATACTGCGTATCGAGATAATCTGCGGGATAGCCGTGCAGTGTGAGAAGATGCCGCAGCATGCTGTCGGCCTCCGTACACTGCTTTTCGATCTGTGCGATGCGGGATTTGGCATCGCTGCTCTGCGCGGCACGCAGCACGGCCACACAGGCCGAACGGAGCTGCCGGTCGAGCTCGGCTGTCTCGGGGATCTCCGCATAGATCCGGTCGGTGCGCTGCTCCTGCTGTGTTTGAGCGGCAAGCCTGCGCGCCTTGATCCGGCGGATCGCCTCATCATATATTTTTTCCCTGTACATTGTACACGGCTCCTTGCTTTTTTTGGGCTAATAACGATTTGGGTGGATTCTCGCACAAAAAAGGTGGTATAGAACGGTTAAATAGAATAAGGTATCGCTTCGCGATGCTATTTTGAATGGGGAAA
>CAMNJD010000497.1 GCA_946540705.1 uncultured Ruminococcus sp.
CGCATTTACATTACTTTTCTTATAACGGGATTCCAAAGGGATAGCATCCCTTTGGCGGGGTATGGGGCAGCGCCCCATTATAATCATCGCACGGCGATACCTTTATCGAGAAGCTGAGCCCCGAAGTAATTTGGCAGATTACTTCGGGGCTGTTGTTTTTGCCGCAGGCAGCGTAAAACGAAGGCAGGGTCAGGGGTTCGGCATTGCGCATTCTTCGCAGTATTCGCAGACCGTCCTGCCGCCGACCTCAATAAACCGGCGCGGCAGATAGTGCTCCTGTGCGGTGATGCATTTCGGATTCACACAGCGCAGATGACTGTCCGCAGTGCCGTGCAGCAGCGGAAGCGCCGTTTCACTCTCCAGCAGCCGCAGGATCAGCGCCATGCGGACATACATGCCGTACTGCGCCTGTCTGAAATAGAGCGCACGCGGGTCATCATCGACCGCGATCTCGATCTCGTCCACGCGGGGCAGCGGGTGCAGCACCGCAAGATCCGGCTTCGCACGCTTCATCTTCTCTGTGGTCAGGCGATAAACGTCCTTCTGCGCGAGATATTCCGCCTCAGACTGAAAACGCTCCCGCTGAATGCGTGTCATATACAGCACATCCAGTTCGCCGATCGCGGCATCAAGCGAGGATTCCGTGCGGAAATCGCAGCCGGATTCCCGCAGCATTTTCGTGATATACTCCGGGATCTGAAGCTCCGGTGTTGAGATCAGCACGAAGCGGTTTCCCGGATAGCAGGAGAGCGCCTTGCAGAGCGAATGCACCGTTCTGCCGTAGAGCAGGTCGCCGCAGAGGCCGACCGTCAGGTGATCGAGCCGACCTTTTTCCATGTGCAGCGTCAGCAGATCGGTGAGGGTCTGCGTCGGGTGCAGATGCCCGCCGTCGCCGGCATTGACGACCGGACATTCCGCGGTAAGGGCTGCTGCCTTCGCCGTGCCTGCCAGCGGATGCCGGATGATCAGAATATCGGAGTAGCTGCTGACGACCTTGGTCGTATCCTTGATGTTCTCGCCCTTCGAGACAGAGCTGCTCATCGGGTTATCAAAGCCGATGATGCTGCCGCCGAGCCGGATCATCGCTGACTGAAAGCTCATCTGCGTTCTCGTAGACGGTTCATAGAACAGCGTCGCCATGATCTTGCCTGCGCAGGCCTGTACATAGCGCTGCGGGTGTGCATAGATCGAAGCGCCGAGCGAAATGACCTTGTTCCACCACTCGACCGGGTAATCATTCAGATCAATCAGATGAGAATACTGTTCACGCATTCTTTTTCTCCCTTTCTCTGCTTTTCCGCATCTGCATGATGCATTTCCGTTTCCGCATCCATCCGCACACTGCCCCGCGGATCACCCGCACGGTCTGTCAGCTCTCCGGGTAACATGACCGCCGGGAAAAACAGTGTGATTTTCCGTGCCGCAGCACCGGCGCTGTTTCCGGGCTGTCACTGATCCTCGAAATAGACCTTGTGCCAGACAAGGAACATATAGACCGTCCAGATCTTCCGGCTGTTGTCCGCCCTGCCCTTTCGGTGATCCTCAAGCAGCTTCAAAAGCCTGTCTGTATAGAAAAAAGTCTCCGCTGCAGGCGATGTAAACGCCTCCCTGACGGCAGCGCAGCAGCCCTGCTCCCTCAGCCAGACCCGGATCGGAACGGGGAATCCCAGCTTCTTTTTTGCGGCGGTATCGGAAGTCTCCGGCGGCGTATTCCGCTTTGCTGCGAGCCGCATCGCATATTTGGTGACATAGGGCGTATGCTCGTCTGTCACGACCTTCCGCGTCACGCGGAACTGTGTCGGGATCCGCTCGGCGACCGCCATCAGCTTTTTATCAAGGAACGGCACGCGCAGCTCCAGCGAATGCGCCATGCTCATTTTGTCCGCCTTCAGCAGAATGTCGCCGGTCATCCAGAGGTGCAGATCGAGATACTGCATCTTCGTAACGGCGTCCTTATCCTTCACCTGATCATAGAACGGCTTTGTGACCGCCGTGGGGTCGGGGGCATCGGTCGTGATCTTCAGCAGCGCCTTGCGCTCCTGCGGCGTGAATATGTAGGCATTGCCGATGAAGCGCTCCTCAAGCGTTCTGCCCTTGCGCACGAGGAAATTGACGCCGCGCTTTGCGGGCAGTGCGCCTGCGGCCTTTGCGATGCCTCTGCGCAGGCCGGCGGGCAGCCTGTCATACCATGTCGCATCCGGCTCGGAATAAACATTGTATCCGCCGAACAGCTCATCGGCACCCTCGCCCGACAGCACGACCTTCACCTGCTCCGCTGCCAGCTTGCAGACGAAGTACAGCGCGATGCAGGAGGGGTCTGCCAGCGGCTCATCCATATGATACTGGATCGTCGGGATCGCATCCCAGTATTCCTTCTGCGTGATGACATGGCTGTAATTTTCCTTGCCGATCGCCTTGGAGAAGCGCTTTGCCCAGCCGATCTCGTTGTATTTCTCATCCGTACCGAAGCCGACCGTGAAGGTCTTGTCTACGTTCGCGACGGCGGCGACATAGCTCGAATCGACACCCGACGACAGAAAGCTGCCGACCTCGACATCCGCGATCTTGTGTGCTGCGACCGAATCCTGAAATGTCTCGGAAATCATGCGCACCCAGTCGCCGAGCAGCGGCTGCTCGTCCGCGTCAAATTTGATCTGCCAGTAGCGCTGCACGTCCAGCCTGCCGTTTTCCCAGATGAAATAGTGCGCAGCGGGGAGCTTTTTCACATTCCGGAAGAAGGTATCCTGTGTCGGGGAATACTGGAAGGTGAGATACTGCTCCAGCGCGGCGGTATTGAGCTGCCGCTCGAAATGCGGGTGCGGCAGAAAGGCTTTGATCTCGCTGCCGAACAGGAACGTACCGTTCATCTGCGCATAGTAGAGCGGCTTGATGCCGAAGAAATCGCGTGCGCCGAAGAGCTGCTTTTTTTTGTCATCCCAGATGACAAAGGAGAACATGCCGCGGAGTTTTTCCAGGAGGCCGGCGCCGTATTCCTCATAGCCGTGGATCAGCACCTCGGAATCGGTTTCTGTGCGGAAGCTGTGCCCTGCCTTCAGAAGTGCCTCCCGGATTTCCCGGTAGTTGTAGATTTCTCCGTTGAAGACGAGCACCATTGATCGGTCTTCGTTAAAAATGGGCTGATTGCCCTGATCGGTGACATCAATGATCGAGAGGCGGCGGTGACCCAGTGCGATCTCCCCATTGAGATAGCTGCCGCCCGCATCGGGGCCGCGGTGACGGATGCGGTCCATCATTGCGCCCAGAACTGCCTCTGCGCCGTTCATGTCCTTCGGATTGGTAAAACCGACGATTCCACACATATATTTCAGCCTCCTGTGTGTATTGCGATTACGGAACACCCTTCCGGATATCCCGCTCTATATTATAGCATATTATACCGAAAAGTGCAATGGGCGCAGTCAGAAAAAATCTACAGTATGACTGCATGGGAGCAGAATCGGCGCCGGGCACTGCCCGGTTATAGCATATTATACGGAAAAGTGCAATGGGCACAGCCGGAAAAAATCTGCCGTATGACAGCATGGGAGCAGAATCGGCGCCGGGCACTGCCCGGTTATAGCATATTATACGGAAAAGTGCAATGGGCGCAGCCGGAAAAAATGGGCTAATAAAGATTTGGGTGGATTCTCGCACAAAAAAGGTGGTTTAGAACGGTTAAATAGAATAAGGTATCGCTTCGCGATGCTATTT
>CAMNJD010000498.1 GCA_946540705.1 uncultured Ruminococcus sp.
TGTCCCCTTGGGTTGTCACCCCCGATCTGTGGGGAGAAATGACACATGTGATCGAATGGAGTAAATTGGGAGAAGTTATGCCCGCAAATTCCGATTTATGTTCGTAACAATTATAGCATAACATATCTGCACTGTCAATAGAAAACTGTCAATAGAAACGCCATAGTACTTCTGACTTTGCATCAGAAATACTATGGCTTAAAACTTCTATATCAGCGCCGCCCTTACCGGCCGTGCTTACAGCAGAAATTCGCCGGTGGCGGCGTTCTCGCGGAAACGGATATCATGCTCTGCAAACAGCATGGTCGGACGGTATTCATTCAGCAGCGTTTCGATCTGCATGCGCGAGAAAATGTCTATGAAATTGAGCGGCTCATCCCAGATATAAAGATGTGCGGGTGTCAGCAGACTTGCGGCGAGCAGCACTTTTTTCTTCTGCCCGGCGGAATATTCGGAAATATCCTTTGTGAGCTGCGCACGGCTGAGGTCGAGCTGCCGCAGCACCGTGCAGAACAGACTGCGGTCCAGCTTTCGTGCCGAACAGAAGTCCGCGATGCTGCCGTGCAGATATGAGGCATCCTGCGGCACATAGGATATCACCAGGCCGGAGGCTGTCTCGCAAATCCCGCTGATCTGCAAAGCCGCATCTGCCGGGACGGTTCCCGCTGTTTGCAGAATCGCACGCATCAGCGTGGATTTTCCGCACCCGTTTGAACCGTGAAGCGCGATCCGTTCGCCCTGCCGGAGACTGAAATTCAGTTCCGTGCAGACCGGTGCGGCAGTGCCCGCATATTGCAGCGTGCAGCCGTACAGATGCACAAGCGTTTCCCTGTGATGCGTCAGCGGAGACATCCGGAGCGCAGCGGTCTGCTCAATATCCTGAAGCAGATTTTCCTGTGCTTCGATCTCCCGCTCGATCCGGCGTTCCGTATGCCGGACGCGGCTCTGCATTTTCTTTGTTTTTGCACCGATAAATGCGCGTGTGCTGATGCATCGGTCGTGCTCTTTGACCGGATCAAAGCCGATCTTCGTGCGCTCACTCTGCGCGGCCCAGTCTGCGGTGCGCTTTGCTGCCTGCCGCAGCTTTTTGATCTGCCGGCGGTGCTTTTCGTTTTCTGCCTCGGCAAACTGATCGCGGCGCTGCTGATTCTCCTGCCAGCATGAAAAGTTGCCGCTCTGCACCGTGATCGTCCTGCGGTTGAGCACCAGCATATGATCGGTGCAGGCATCGAGCAGGTCGCGGTCATGCGAAACAAGGATGAACCCCTGCTTGCCCGCAAGATACTGCCGGACACATGCCCGCGCCGGTGCATCCAGATGATTCGTCGGCTCGTCGATCAGCAGGAAGTCGTTGTCGCCGGAAAACAGGATCGCAAGCAGGATCTTGGTGCGCTGCCCGTGGCTGAGTGTCACGAACGGGCGTTCAAGCAGATCGGCGTTCTCCTGCAAGTCTGTCAGCTCGCAGATCACACGCCAGATTTCGCAGTCCGGACGCAGTGCAGCGGCGAATTCCGCTGCCGGGCGCTGCATCTGCGCCTCGCTGAGCTGATACGGAAAATATGTGACCGGCACGGAACATGTGATCGTCCCCTGATAGGGATATGCGCCGGTCAGCAGGCGCAGAAACGTCGTTTTTCCCTTGCCGTTTCTGCCGATCAGTCCGAGCTTCCAGTCTGTATCCACAGAAAAGGATGCATCCTCGAACACGGGCTCTGTGCTGCCGTCATAGGCAAATGTCAGGCGGTCTGCTCTGATCTGAGACATGGTCATTCCTCCTTTGGTCTGTCCGCAAAAAAAACGGAACCGTTTGCTGCCAAACAGTTCCGTTATGTTCTGATAGCCCCGGAGACAAAGACCCGCCCTGTGTCAAATCGCAAAAGCGGCAAAATACAAAAAGAGGATATGAGAACATAATCCACTTTTGGCAGCACAAACTGCCGGTATCCCGCATATCCGCGGTACCGGTCACAAGATTCATGCAATCAAAAGTGTATTATTTTCTCATCCTCTCACCTCTCTCAGGAATTTATCTGTATTATAGCACATGGATTCCGATTTGTCAAGAGTCAGGCGGAATGCACAAAAACGGATGCTCATATTCGGCAAATCTGCCGGATTTCCGTTCACCGGAATCCGCAAAAAAAGGCAAACTGCGGGAATTTGACCGAATCAGTTGATTTTGCGTATGCAATGTGTTATAATACGCTCGATCAAACACATTCGATCCGAAATACATGTGAAAGAGGTAACGAAACATGAAGAAAAAGTATCTTGCAGGCATCGCTGCGCTGGCTATGAGCCTTTCGATGCTGACCGCATGCGGCAATGATTCCTCCGCTGACAGCGCTGCTTCCGCCGCAGAGGCAGTTACGACCGAGGCAACGACCGCAACCACCGCTGAAACAACCACCGAGACCGCAGAGACAACCACCGAAACGACTGCCGCTTCTGACGCGGAAGATGATCTCGGGCTGGACATGGAAGGTCTGATCCATCAGATTGATGTGCCGGAATACAAGACTGTTTCGGCTGAGAAGCAGGAGGTCTTTGACGGCAACTGGGAGGCAGAGGTCATCATCAGCGAAGGGACTGCCTATGATGAAATGCTCGGCATTCCGGTCGGCGCAATGATGCATCTCGTGATCGACACCGCAAAGAATGAGGCAACCATCATCAATATCTCCGCACCGGATGACAGCACGGATAAAGTAGAGGAGGATGACAGCATCGGCACAACGACCTTTGAGGACGGTATGCTGAAGGTCATCGAGCCGGATGAGGACGAAGACGGCAACGAGATCGAAGGCCAGACGGTCACGACCTGCATGTCGCTCACCGAGGACGGCAAAATGGTGCTGTACATGGAAGACGGTGAGGACGGCGTCATCATCTTCAAGAAGGTCGATCAGTTCACTGCATTTGACTGGGACGCTTATGCAAAGTCGCTTGAGGATGCATTCGCTGTCACTGACGAGGATACAGCGGCGGCTGAGGAAGATGCTGACAGCGATGATGATGCGGACAGCGAGGACGGCGCAGACAGCGAAGACGAGTGATTTTTTCAAAGAGAGATACATGCAGGAGCAGGACTTCCGTTGTCCTGCTCCTCAGCTTGTCGATAAAGGTATCGCTGCGCGATGATTATAATGGGGCGCTGCCCCATACCCCGCCAAAGGGATGCTATCCCTTTGGAATC
>CAMNJD010000499.1 GCA_946540705.1 uncultured Ruminococcus sp.
GTTGTCACCCCCGATCTGTGGGGAGAAATGACACATGTGATCGAATGGAGTAAATTGGGAGAAGTTATGCCCGCAAATTTCAATTTATCTCAGCAACACAATTCCGAAAAGGTACCTATCATAATTGCAGAATACTGCGCATCCCGTCCCGTAAACCGGAACGGGATGTGCTCTTCTATGCTTATTTCTTCAGCGGAAAGTCCTTCATGATAACCTGCACGCGGGGATTGCCGTCGGAATCATCCTCCAGCATCGTGACCTTTTCCATGACGACCGGCGTCATCGGGACTGCCGCCTCGCCCATGCCGTTCATCTTGCGCTCGACGGTCGTGAAGCTCTCGACGACGTTCATGCCCTCGGTGACCTTGCCGAATGCGGCATAGTTGCCGTCGAGGAAGGACTGGTCGCCGTAGCAGATGAAGAACTGGCTGGATGCGGAATCAGGCGACTGCGAGCGTGCCATCGAAACGACACCGTCGGTATGCGAGAGCTTGTTGTCCACGCCGTTGGAGCTGAACTCGCCCTTGATCTCCTGATCGGAGCCGCCCGCACCGGTGCCGTCGGGGTCGCCGCCCTGCGCCATAAAGCCGTCCACGATGCGGTGGAAGGTCAGGCCGTCATAGAAGCCCTCCGACACGAGCTTCTCAAAGTTCTCGCAGGTGATCGGCGCATACTCCGGATACAGCGTGATGATAAACGCATTCTCACCGATCACGGCGCTGTCCTTGATCTCCTCGACCTGCGATGCGTTGCCGGAGTTGTCAACAGTCGTGCCGGCATTGCTGCTGCCATTCTTGCCGCAGCCCGAAAGCAGCAGCATGCCTGCTGCCGCACAAATCACGGTGAGTCTTGCAAATTTCTTGTTCATGGTAATCATTCTCCTAATAAATTTCGTTATTTCCGCGAAGATGAATCTTCGTTTCCGGCATATCAATTATCGCACAGAAAGCTGAATTTACACTGTAAATTCGGCATATTCGTCCTCGACGGGCTCCTGCTCCGCAAGGGCGGTCTGCGCATAGGTGAAGGAATCGGAGCCCAGCAGCTCGGCGACCGTCTTGCCCGGCGACTGCTGCATGATATCCAATACTTCGATAAAATCGCGGATCACCTCACGCGGGGTGAGGCTGCTGTCCGCGCCGATGCGCCCGTATTCGATCCGAATGAACGCATCCATGTCCGCAGCCGTGACGATCTGCGTGTAATCATACAGCACGGAATGGATCTCCGCGAGCTTTTCGACCAGAATGCGCATTTCCGCATAGCCCAGCGGGTTCAGCCGGATGATCGGCGCGTGGAGGTTGTTCTCGTCGCCGCAGTATTTGCCGTCGGAGAGCCGCGAGCGCAGTGCCTCATAGCTGTAGATGCCCCTGCGCGGATCCTCCATGCACTGCGGGGTACCGCACATCACAATGCCGAGATACTGCGCCTTGCCCTGCATCGTGTCATTGAACATCGTGAGGATCTTCTCGTAGTTCTTGTCGCGGGAGATGCTCTGCGGGATCTTGTAGAGATTCACCAGCTCATCGACCAGCACAAGCATTCCCTGATAGCCCGCCTGCTTTAAGAACATCGCGAACAGCTTGATGTATTCGTACCAGTCGTCGTCACGGATGCAGATGCTCACGCCGAGATCGTTCTTCGCCTCAGTCTTGTTCTGGTATTCACCGCGGAACCACTTGACGACCTTGGCCTTTGTCTCGGCATCGTCCTCAACAAAGCTGCGGTAATAGAGCCGCAGGAGCGTCGCAAAATCAAAGCCGTGAACCAGTGCGCTCAGCGAATCGACGACCTGAAAGATCTGCCGCTCGACCTGTTTGTGAAATTCCGGATCGGTCAGCTCCAGCCCGCTTTCCGCCGCAACATTCGTGCGGATGCCGTTGATCCAGCGGTCGAGGATCAGCGTCAGTGCGCCGCCGTCTGGCTTCGTTTTCGTCGAGAGATTCTGCATCAGCTCCTTGTAGGTCGCAAGTCCCTGACCGTTCGCACCCTGAAGTCTGCGCTCCGGCGAGAGGTCGGCATCGCAGACCGCAAAGCCCCTGTCCATTGCGTAATTGCGGATCGTCTGAAGCAAAAAGCTCTTGCCGCTGCCGTATTTTCCGCTGATGAACCGGAACGACGCACCGCCGTCCGCTATGACGCCGATGTCATGCAGCAGTGCCTCGATCTCCTTCTCTCTGCCGACTGCGATGTATTGCAGTCCGATGCGCGGCACAACGCCGCCCTGAAGCGCGTGGATCACCGCGCCCGCCATTCGTTTTGGAATCGCCATTGTATTCTTCCTTTCGTTTATGCAGTCTGCTCAAGCAGCTTTTGCAAATCGCCGCGATAGTCCTCGACCAGAACCGGCGTATCGTCATCCTCCATTTCGATGACCGTATCGCCGATCTCATCGTAGAGGTTTTCGTTGATCTCATCCGCCAGCACCGAGAGCATCTGTCCTGCATTCACCAGCGGCTGATACGACTCCCCTGTCACCAGACAGATCAGCAGCGCCATTGCCGGCGCACTGAGCGGGAGGTCGGGCAGCTCCGCGTCACCGTCATCATCATCCTCGGGCGCAGGAGGCTCCGGCGCCGCAATGACCGCTGCGGGGGCTTCCTCATCCTCCGGCAGTGTCAGCATGTCCGTTGTATGGGCAGCAGCAGCGCGGATCTCCGCGAGCTCCGCCTCGTTCAGCGTGATGACCGGCGCATTTTTGCGCTTCTGCTCCTCGAAATAGGCCTCGATCGCTTGCCGGATGACCGCTTCATCGCCCTCCGGGAGCTCGCCGGGCTTCAGCTTGCCCTTGAAATTCAGCATTTCGCGCAGCACGGAATCAAAGGTGCGCAGCATCGCACCGATGCGGTCACTGTGCGGGTCGCTGCAAAAGGTTTCCTTCGCCCATTTACCGTTATAACAGTGATACACACACAGCGGTGAGAGCCGGATATCCCGGTTCTGCTGAAGCATCCGCTGATAAAAAACCGCGCCCTCAAACATGATATGCTGCTGACGCTTCTGCTCACCGAGCAAAAATGCGGAATAGGAGAGATTCTTCTTCTCGGCATAATATGTGAGCAGTGCCTTATAGACCTCCTTCAGGATCTCTGCAATCTCGGCAGGTCTGGCAAGATAGAGCCTGGAATTTTTGATGTGATATTTCGAGAGGGAATCGAGCGCAAGCAGGAGCGCCTCCGGGGTATGCGCACTGTGCCGCAGAACCGTGATCAGTGCAGCATCGCGTTCATCGTCAATGCGCGGCGGCAGATTGTAATATGCGGCAAAATCGGGCATCCAGCGTGTGATCTGCTTGCGGAACGACGGGAACTGCGTGCCGTAGTCCGTGAGCAGTCTGCCCAGCATCGCATAGCCCTGCTCCGGCGTCTGCACGCCGATGAGGTTCAGCAGCTCAAAGGTATACAGCAGCAGAAAGGCATTTTGTGCCGGCGGGAGCGCGCCCTGCCGGTAGAGCGTGCGCCATGCAAAATAGCAGCGCAGCTCATTGTCCTTCATGTTGTAATACATCGGCGTTGAGCGGCCGCACAGTACATTGTCCGGGAAATCGTCGGTGTAATTCTCCATGTATTTGCCCTGCTGATAGAACAGCGATTCCATCGAGCGGGTACCGTCGAGATTGTTGTAGCCGGAGATCATGCGCATCTGACGGATCTGCTGCGGCACGGAATAGAACAGGGAGGCCGAATTTCCGCCGAGGATCGACTGCTCGGTATAGGTCGTTTTGGAGTGCGAAACAGTGCCGGTTCTGCGTTTTCCCGCAGAAGCAGACGATGATCTGCGGGCGGCCGTCTTTTTGGCGGCAGGCTTCCGCGCAGTTGTCTTTTTCCGGCTCGGTGTACTGCTGCGCTTCGCCGGAACAGGCTCATCGGAAAACGCGGCACGGAACAGCGATTTCAGCGCTTTCAGCATGTCCATGATGTTCAGCTCCTTTGCAATGGGGTATTCAAATTTATTATACACTATTTCTTCAAATTTTGCAATCCCGGAATTCAAAAAAGGTGCAGGCATTCAGGAATTATATTGTCCGAATATCAGTCTGTTAATAATGGGGGGGGAGAAAAGAATACTCTTGTTTTCTCTCCTTCAAGCAATGCTAACAACTTCAATCACTGCGGGGAGCCCTCTGTCGCTGGGCTCTGCCCTTTGGCATCCTGCGAGCTTTTGAAGAAAGCAAACGCCAGTAAAGCTGACGTCAGCTTGTCGATAAAGGTATCGCTGCGCGATGATTATAATGGGGCGCTGCCCCATACCCCGCCAAAGGGATGCTATCCCTTTGGAATC
>CAMNJD010000500.1 GCA_946540705.1 uncultured Ruminococcus sp.
AAAAGGCTTGAGCGAAACTTTTAATATGGGCGAAATTAAAACTATTTGTTTTAACCTTATTTTTCCGACCACCTAAAAAATTACATATCCTAATTTAATCAGCATCTTCTTAAAGATTTCTTAATCGCAGATGTGGTATGCTTGCAGTATCAAACCAAAGGAGGTACAGATGATGCAGGAAAAACAGACCGTATTATCTGCAAAAGGGCTCTGCAAGAGCTTTGCCCACAACGGCGGGCAGGTACACATTCTCAACGGCATGGATCTCGATATCTATGCAGGCGACTTCACCGTAATTATGGGTGCTTCGGGCTCCGGCAAATCAACGCTGCTCTACGCGCTCAGCGGCATGGACCGCGCAACAGCCGGAACCGTCATGTATCAGGGGCGCGATCTGGCTGGGATCAGCGAGAAGGAGCTGACAGCGCTCCGCCGCAGTGATTTCGGCTTCATTTTTCAGCAGATGCACCTTGTCAGCAACCTGTCACTGCGCGAAAATATCACTGTGCCGGGGTATCTGAACCGCAGGCGCACCGCCGCGGAAACCGACCGCCGCGCCGATGCGCTCCTGGAGCAAATGGGGCTTTCGCATATAAAGGATCACCTCCCCGCGCAGTGCTCGGGCGGTGAGCAGCAGCGCTGTGCGGTCGCAAGAGCTGTCATCCATGAGCCGGCACTGCTCTTTGCAGACGAGCCGACCGGCGCACTCAATAAGCGCAACACAACAGAGGTGCTGGATCTGCTGACCGCGCTCAACGCCGCAGGGCAGAGCATCCTGATGGTGACCCATGATTCCCGGGCTGCGCTGCGTGCATCCCGCATCATCTATATCTCAGACGGCAGAGTGGTCAGCGAGCTGACCCTTTCGCCCTATGCCCAAGACGCAGATAAGCCCCGGGAAGCACAGCTCTCCGCATGGCTTTCGGCAATGGAATGGTGAGGTGCGCGATGCGGAGTATCCTGAAGCTGCTGTCTGCAAATCTGCGTCATAAAAAGGGCGCCTTTACCGGCATTGTCATCCTCATGGCGATCGCGACGCTCACCTACGCCGTGACCCTGAGCAATAACCGCAATCTGGAGCAGGTTGTCGATGAGAGCTTTTCGGAGCATCAGATCGGTGACTGGGTGCTTCAGCTCGAAGCATCGCCCTCGCAGGAGATCATGGATGTACTGGGGTCGCATCCGGAGATCACCTCCGTACACGAGGAGCAGTTCATCCGGATCGACGCGCCGGTCCTCGCGGGCGGCGAAGAATCGCTTGACCTGACTGTACTGCGCTGCGGCCGCGATTCCGAAAAGCTGTTCAACGAAGCACGGGACGGTCTGGCGGATTATCAGCCGCTCAGCGCCGGAGAAACGTATCTGTCCTACAAGCTCTCGAGGATCAAGGGCTTTGAGATCGGCAATGAGATCCGGATCCGGATGCACAGCGGCTATGACGAGGCGTTCACTGTCCGCGGGTATTATCAGGATGTCGCGGACAGCACCGTCGGCACTGCACTGCTCTGTCAGTCGGACTATGACCGCATCAACGGCAAATGTGACGGGATGTACGATTCAGACCGGCTGATTTTCAGCGGCACAGAGCTTCATATCCATGTCAGGGCAGGGACGGATATGAAGGCGCTGGAAAAGACACTGAAAACGGAATGCAGTCTGTTTCAGAATGCGTTTGCAGTCAGTACAAAGGAAGAGCTGCGTTACAATGTCATGCTGATCGCATCGACCGGAACCCGCCTTGTTGCGGTGTATACCCTGCTCATCGTCATGATTGTGATGATCGTGATCGGCAGCACGATCAATACGGCGGTCGAAACGGAATATGTCAATCTCGGCGTGCTGAAGGCCGTCGGCTTTGGCAGGGGGCATCTCCGCGGGGTCTGGGCGCTGCAATATGCGCTGGCGCTGCTGCTCGGTTCCGTGATCGGACTGCTGGCGGCGATCCCTGTCACAAGTGCGCTGGGCGGGCTGTTCACGAACCTGTCCAATATTCTGACGAGCAACCGCGTTGCGTTTGGCAGATGTGCGCTTGCGGCGTTTCTGATCCTGCTTGTGTGCATGGTCTATGTCTTTTTCGCAACGGCAAAAGTCGGGCGGATCTCGCCGGTGCGTGCGATTTCCGGCGGACACAGCGAGATCTATTTTGACAGCCGTCTGCAAATGCCGATCCGGAAGCGCGGGCTGCATTTCTTTGTCGCGCTGCGGCAGTTTACGTCGCGGTTCAGGAGCTGCATGAGCAGCGTGCTGACCGCTGCGCTGCTGGTGTTCTTCCTCTGCACGGTCATGATTCTCGCAGGCGGCATCAGTCCTGACCTGTTCATGACCCCGACCGGCGATATTGAGATGAACCTGCTCAGCGGTACGCTGACGGCAGAGCATGTTCCGGAATTGGAGGAGATATGCAAGCGCTATGATCCGGAGGCAGAAATCCTGCTCTGGACCGGCAGATACGCCTATGCAGAGGATGAAAAGATCCTGCTGGAGGTGTACAATACCGAATCGCTGTTTACAAATCCGCTTGAGGGCAGGCTGCCTGCATATGACAATGAGATCACGGTGACGGAAATGTTTGCGAAGAAAACGGGGAAAAGGATCGGCGATACCGTGACCGTGCAGATGGGGAACAAAGAGGCGGATTTCATCATCACCGGACTGATTCAGAGCATTATGTCGATCGGCTCCTCGGGCGTGCTGGAAATCACCGATGAAGGCGGCAGACGCCTTGGGGTTGAAGCGATGGATCTGGGCTATGTGCGGCTCTCTGATCAGTCGCAGAAAACGGCACTGACAAATGCGCTGAATGATGAAATGTCCGGATATCTTTCGGCGAGGGAATTTGAACCGGGCGCCTACATGGCGGATATGATCCGGACAGTGGATTTGGTGATGAATCTCATCATCGCGGCAGTCTACGGTGTTTCGATTGTGTTTGCGGCGGTTGTCGTGATCATGAACTGCCGGAGCGTATTTCTCAGGGAGCGAACCGATCTGGGGATTTTCCGCGCACTGGGATTCACGGTGAACGCGCTGCGGCTGCAATTTGCGCTGCGGTTTCTGCTGATTGCGGCAGTCGGATCGGCGGTCGGATGTGCGGCGGCGCTGCTTGGCTCGGGCAGACTGCTTTCGCTGCTGATGCAGATGATCGGCATCTCACGGTTCGGTGCAGATTTCACCTGGAAGACATTGCTGCTGCCGTCGGCGGCGGTCAGTGCTGCGTTCTTTGTCTGCACGTATCTGGCATCACGCCGTGTACGAAACGTATCGGTCCGCGAACTCGTCACAGAGTAACGCTGCGGCTCCGGGAGTGGCTGAATCGGGGAGTTATAGATATGGATTTGCATTTTGCATTTTTGTATTCAGCGGTGCAAAAGATCGGTGAATGGGGGAAG
>CAMNJD010000501.1 GCA_946540705.1 uncultured Ruminococcus sp.
CGACCGCAGGGAGCGATCTTTCCCCTCTCTTGTGGTTCTCTCTCAGAAATTGCGCCCCGCGCCCAGCGAAAATGAACGTCAGGACAAAGGATACAGAGAGAATGACAAAAATCATACACAATCATACACACCCCCGGACTGTGAGGGGAAGAAAGATAAATCTGACTCAGAACGCATATTGGGTGTCATAACCTGAACACTTGATCTACAATTATATCAAAAAACGGAATTCTTAAAGTCCCCCTTCTCAATCATCGCGCAGCAATACATCATTTCCTCGGTACGGCGATGACCGCATTCACGTACAGCGAATACAGATAGCACTCCTTCACCGGCTTGCTGTTCAGCAGCTCGAGTGCCTGCGCATAGAGCCTGATCTGCTCGGTGTAATGCGTCAGCAGCTCCTCCGCACGCTGCACGCGGTCGGTCTTGTAATCGACCAGCACAATGCCGTCAGGCTCCTCAAATACCAGATCCATAATGCCTGTCAGCATGCCGTCCGTCCCCGCGTAATCCGCGGAAAGCTGCGAGAGTGACCCGCCAAGCGCCAGATCGCTCAGCCGAACCGTGAACTTCTTTTCGCGCCAGACTGCCTTTGCCGCCAGCACCCGCGCATACAGCGCCGAGGCAAAGAACGCTTCAATGCCGCTGCGTGCGACTGCGTCCGCCTGCTTTGCGGTGAGATGCCCCCGCGCCCGGAGCCTTGCGATCTGCGCCGGAACATCCGCCTGACCCTGCGAAAAATCCGCATATTGCAGGAATGTGTGAACCGCCGTGCCGCGCTCCGCACCCGAAAGCCCATGCTTTTCCCGCACAAACTGCGGCCTGCGCAGCGGTGCAGAAAAGTCCTCCGGCTTTGCCAGCTCCGAAACGCCGTATTTCGCCGTCAGATGCGCCTCCTTGCTCTCATAGCTCCATGCGCACTGTGCTTTCAGCAGCGCGGTCAGTGCCGGGTCTGCGTCATCGGTCTGCTTTTCGGCATCGGTTTGTTTTTCGGCATCGGTCTGCGCGCCGTCGGCCTGTTCCTCTGCCGCAATGCGGTCAATCCGCACCGAGATCATGGGCTGCTTTCCGTCACTGCCGCATTCCAGCCCGAATTCGCGCCGCAGCAGCTCGCACGCCGGATTCCGGACAAGCACACACATCAGCCAGTCCCGCATATTCGTCATGCTCGCCGTGAGGCTGTCCGACTGCCCGCCAAACGCATCCTGCTGTGCGGCAAAGGAGCGGAGTGTTTCGCCGTATTTGGCCGGATGCACAATCGGCAGGATCAGATGCTCCTTTGCACGGGTCAGCGCGACATAGAGCAGCCGCAGCTCCTCGCTGCGCATTTCCGCCTCACTGCGCTGCAAAATGGCCAGATAGGGCAGCGTCACGCCCGCACTGAGCAGCTCGGGGTCATGCAGCCGGAACCCGATCCCCATGTCTGCGTGATACTGAAACATCTCCCGCGCATCCTTGCCCGTAAAGCTGTCATGCGACCGCACGAGAATCACGAACGGCGCTTCCAGTCCCTTTGAGCCGTGGATCGTCTTGATCTGCACGACATTTTCCGTTCCCGCCGGTACCCCGCCTCCCTCGATGCTCTCGCCGCGGCTGCGCAGTGCGTCCATATACCGCAGAAACGCCGACAGCCCGCCGCCGCTGCTCTCCTCAAAGTTCTTTGCGTGGGAGATGAGCGCACGGAGATTCGCCTTTTTCTGCTCACCGCCCGGTGTCATCTGCATCATGCCGAGAAAATCGGTCTGCTGGTAGATCCGCCGGATGAGCTGCTCGGGTGTCTCCATTGCCGAGCAAAGCCGCATGGATTCGAGAAAATCGCAGAAGCTCCTGCATTTTTGCAGCAGTGCGTCATCGGTCTGTGCATTGCCCTGAGCCGCATCGCCGAGCATTTTCTGCATCGCCTGAAAGAGACTCTGCTTCCGGTCATATACCCGCACCGCCGTCAGCTCATCGAGCGTGAAGCCGATCATCGGCGAGAGCATGGCCGCCGCAGCGGGGATATCGAGCAGCGGGTTATCCACGGCACGGAGAATGTCCAGCAGCAGCATGATTTCCGGCGATTCCAGATAGCTGCTCTGTTCGGTCTGACAGACCGGAATGCCCCTTGCCGTCAGTGCTGCGGCATATTCCTGCATATGCGTCTTATTGCGGATCAGCAGCAGAAAGTCCTTCGGCGCACAAGGCCGCTGTGAGCCGTCCGCCGCCCGCACAGGCGTATGCGCGGAGAGGTGCATCGCAATGCGTGCCGCCACCGCAGCGGGTTCATCCGCCGGTGCCTCGCGGCTGTTTTCCAGCAGCATCAGCTCGACGGGTCTGTCTGCCGCGGGGTACTCCGCCCCGCGCACGAGCGCCTGTGTGCTGTCATAGCAGATCTCACCGACCTGCTGTGTCATGAGCTGCGAGAAGATCAGGTTGACGAAATCGACGACCTCCTGCGCGCTCCGGAAGTTCCGGTTCAGGCGGATGCAGGTGTTCTCCGTCAGCATCGGCGAGCGGTACGGCGCGCCCTCCTGCATCGCCCGGGAAAAGTTGTTCGGGTTCGCATTGCGGAAGCGGTAGATGCACTGCTTGCTGTCCCCGACAACGAACAGATTGCTGCCGTAGCGTTCGGCGCTGCCCCCCTGCGAGAGCATCCGGAAGATCAGATCCTGCTGATTGTCCGAATCCTGAAATTCGTCGATCATGATGAATTCATACTGCTGCGAGAGCTGCTCCGCCAGCGGTGTTTTGCGGATATGCCCGTCCGCATCGCGTTCGGCGAGCAGCGAGAGGGTCAGGCGCATCGCGTCCGCGAAGCTGATCGCATTGCGGCTGCGCTTCAGCTCACTGAGCTCTGCGGAGAAATCCGCGGCCAGCTTTGCCAGCGCCCGGAGAATCGCCCCATGCCGCGCAAAATCCGACTCCGCAAAGCGCAGTGCCGCCGGCCACTTCTTCCGCAGGTCATCCCGCAGCTTTTTGGCACTGTCGCGCAGAGCCTTTGCCGCCGCCCATTTCGCCGCATCGACATTTTTGCCCGCCCGCGAGAGCCTGCCCTCCGCCTTTGCCGCGATCAGTTCGCTGAGGCGTGTCAGGTCATGCTCCGCCAGCACCTCCCGGAGCTTTTGAGCCTCTGCGGCTTCATCGCACAGCACCGCGAAATTCTTTCCCGCATCCAGCTTCCTTGCGAGGTCAACGGCCTTTTCATAGTACATGCACACGGTGTTCAGCTCAGCACCGACGGCCGCCTCCGTGCGTCTGCGCATTTCGCCGCTCTCATAGAGCGCCGCCGCATCATCGAGCAGGCTTTCGCCGAAGGGTGTCTCCTCGGCCTTGCCGCAGAGTGCCGGCAGCAGGCGTTCCAGCGGGGTGTCATCCTGCGTGCAGAATGCATCAAACAGCAGCTTCTGCTCTGCCTTTGCCTGTGCATCGGTCTGTGCGGCCTGACTGAAGCGCTCCAGCACCGCCGAGACTGCCGCACTGCGCAGCGTGCCCTCCTCCGCCTCGTCCATCAGCCGGAATCCGGCCGAAATATGCAGCGCCGCAAACTGCTCCCGCAGCAGTGCGATGCAAAAGCTGTGTATCGTCGTGATTTTTGCGCTTTGCAGCATGGTCTGCTGCCGCCGCAGCCACGGGTCCTCCGGGTTTTGCAGGACATAGGCTGTCAGGGCACGGTTCAGTCTGGTGCGCACCTCGCCCGCCGCATCGCGGGTAAAGGTCACGACGACCATGCGCTCCGCCGGACACTGCCGCTCCGTATCGGACAGCAGGCGGATCAGCCGCTCGACCAGCACCGAGGTCTTGCCGCTGCCGGCCGCCGCACTGACCACGACCGAGGCGCCTCTCGCGTCGATCGCAGCCTCCTGCTCAGGTGTCCATCTGCTCATTGCTCCGCCTCCGTTTCTCCGTTCATGATCCGCTGCATCGCCGCGGCCGCCTCCTTGTCCGTGACCGGCAGGCGCATGCGGTCTGTGTCGCTGTCGGTGATGCCGCAGAGCGTGCGGTAGTCGCAGTATGCACATGCATCCGCATAGAAATGACTGCTCTGCTGCTTCTTTTTCATCGGACGGGGCTCGGTTTCGCCCGCCGCGATCAGCGCAGCGGTGTCCCGGACGATGCCCTCGACATAGCTGCGCAGTCTGGAAAGCTGCTCTGCGGTAAAGACCTGTGAATCGGGCGTCAGCTTTGGCACATCGCCGCCGTCATCGCCCTCTGCGAGCTGCACGGGGATATACACCCCCGCGATCTCCTGCTCCATTTTCGAGAGAATGCCCCGGTCACAGAGCACCGTCCCGCTCATGCGGAAATATCGGCTGACATAGTCCGCGACCGGCTCGTTATCGCCGCGCTCCCGGCTTTTCGGG
>CAMNJD010000502.1 GCA_946540705.1 uncultured Ruminococcus sp.
GTGATTGGCGTTGCAGTTGCCATGATAACACCGCCGCCGTTGTTCTGCTGCTGAACAGTGCGGATTTTGTCCAGCATGGACTTGCATTTGGCTGAGCCTTGTGTATTGATACCGTTAAGATCAGTATTCGTTTTGATCGGAATATTATTATAATTGTGCGCCTCATCTATGAACAAACCGGTAATCCCAAGCTCATCAAACGGCAATGTATCACTAATTCCGAGAACCTCCTCGGTAAGCTGATTCAGCTTCCTTTCCAGTTGATCGCGCACACGCCTTGCGCTTTTCATATCAATCTGATTCTGAAGCTGCCGATTCAAATACTGATTGATCTCCTCAATTTGTTTATGCTGCATTTTCTCAGTCAGTTCTGTTGAGATTTCCAGCAGATCAAAGCAGCTGTATGCCATTATAATGCCGTCATATTCTTCATCGCGGATACTTTCCAGTACCTTCAAACGCTTCTTCTTTTCAAAAGTACCGGGCGTCACGCACAGGATTTGCGCTGACGGATACATTTTCAAAAATGTTTCCTGCCACTGTCCGGTAAGATTGTTCGGGACAACATACAGATTCTTTTTTGAGATGCCCGTCTGTTTCATTTTCATGCCGGCTGCGATCATGATATAGGTTTTGCCGGCACCGACATCATGCGCAAGGAGCGTGTTTGGAGAAAACAGAATCCTTGCAACAGCGTTTTTCTGATACGGATAAAGCATAATATCATCGGACATCCCAGGAAAACGCAGTTATCAAAATAGCAACAATGACTGCAAGCAGTACCAATCCGATATAAAAAGAGTGCTATTCTCCGTAATGGGAAAGTGGCACTCTTATATTGTATTCAGACTGACTGTGTTATTCAGGAGCAATCATTTCATGTTCCGTATTCGGCACTGTCACCTCAAAATTTTCAATGGCAGCACATAAGCTCCTGTGACGGATTACAAATTGGATCATGGGGTGTTTGTTCTTGGTAATGATGACATAGCTGTTCAACAGAATACGAATCTGGATATTACGGAATGCCGCTCTCGGTGAACGGACGAGCGTATAGCTGTCATGCACCTTCTCGAATTCATGTGTCAGGTGCAGATGCTCCTGATACTCCGCATAGGTATATGGCAATTCGTCCGTATAGAACATTCCTGCCAAAGACAGGGAAAGCGGATAGCTTGCAAATTCCTCCTCTGTCAGCTCCGGAAGTTCGTCAGTGATCTGGCTGTGCTGTAATATCTTCTCTGTGTTGATGCGCTGGAGATTGACATACTGCCCAATCTGTAATTGCCTGACCTCCGGAATGCCCACACGTTCCATGATTCTTTGTAATAATTCATCTGAAATCGAATAGATCGGCGGTACAGAAAGAATATGCCGCCGCTGTCCTGTATGCTCGCTTTCTCTGTCCTCAAATTTGCGGAATGCCGCTGCGGAATCCTCACGGTAGATCTCCATGAGTGGTGATGACTTCTGAAACAGCTCCTTTGCCCGTTTCCGACAGTATGCCACATCTCTTTCAGCGGTCTCTAATTCGTAACGCCCGTCCTCATGAAAGCCAGTCAGACATTCGCCCCGAAGTGCGGAATGCTCGGCAGAATAGAGCAAATGCCGGTATATCCCGTTTCGCACAGATTTGAAATAATAGGGACTGACCTGTCCCGTCATATACAGCGGTATCCAGCTTTCAAGCCCATACATCATTTCCTCAAACGGTCGGTCAAGGTCGTGAATGACCTCAAGTCTGATTCCCTTTTTCATCAGCAATGCAAGACCCGTCATCCACTTTTTTCCGAATTCCATATCGACTGCCATATCGCTCATTGGCATATCGGAACACATTTTTACTGGCTGTACAGAATTGGAGAGCAAAACAGATGCAATAAAGTCAAGCTCCGCCTGCTTAAATGCATCAAGTCCATAATACCGTTGTGCAGACGGCATTTCGGGAAGCTGTTCTGGTATTTCTGTTGTACCAAACGAGATCGCACGGATATATTCTCCTAAATCAAATCCATCCAGATGCGTCAAAAAATGCTCCGCCGTATCGGACTTCATCTCGCCGGAATGATCCGCATAGAGCCATTCCATGAGTGTATCGTAAAGCTGACGGTCATCGGTGACCTCTTTTCCTGTCAGACGGGAAAGGAGCGTTTTTTCTGTATCGCTGTTGTGATAACGTGCGACATATCTGCACAGGTAATCTCGCAGATCATTGGTTTTTTGCGGTTTCCGTTCGCCGTTTCGGATTCTGTAAAGATAAGAAAGATCGTAATTTGAAAATTCAGAAAATGAAGTCAGGCTGATATTGAGCTTGTTGACAAGCGTATTGAAATTGATGACAAAGAGACTGCTTGTGTTTGTTTGCGGGGTGCAGCACACCTGCAATTCCTTCAAAACGCTTTCCTCCGTTATATTGAGTTTTTTCCTTTCACACAATGCGGCAATGCCCCCCGCAAGCTTTTCAAGGCTCTTGCTGTTCGGCTTCGGTGTATGAGTACCCGAACAATATCGGCTGACCGTTGCCGGAGAGACTGCGGATGCTTCTGACAACTCTTGTGATGTGCAGCCCAGCAAACCGAGATAGTATTCCAGTTTTTCTGCGATACTCATGATGATCACTCCTTTGATTCAGTATACCACACAT
>CAMNJD010000503.1 GCA_946540705.1 uncultured Ruminococcus sp.
TGCCGGACGGGTCGCCGATCATGCCGGTGCCGCCGCCGACCAGTGCGATCGGCTTGTTGCCGGCCATCTGCATGCGCTTCATCAGGCACAGAGCCATGAAGTGACCGACATGCAGGGAATCCGCGGTCGGGTCAAAACCGATGTAGAAGGTAGCTTTTCCGTTATTGATGAGCTCGGCGATCTCCGCCTCGTCTGTAGTCTGCGCGATTAAACCTCTGCGCTGGAGTTCTTCGTATAAAGTCATAATATAATCTCCTTTTATATGTATTTAACCAAAAATTAAATTCGCTGAATCCATGAATCACTTAAATTTCTGCGCATACGCGCAATATCGTGTCTGACCCAGCGGGAGATGCAGCCAGTGCCAGACCGCTGCATGGCAATATATTCTGAATTCTCTCATCGCATCGGTATCCCCTTGCTGCGGCAGTCAGCCTTGACCTGCGGGATCGTCAGCACCCCGAAATGAAACAGGGACGCTGCGAGTGCTGCGGTTGCATCGGTCTGCTGAAATACTGTCGCAAAATCCTCCAATTTTCCGGCGCCGCCGCTCGCGATCACCGGAATGCGAACCCTTGCACAAACCGCCTTCAGCATTTCCAGATCAAAGCCGCCGCGCACACCGTCGGTGTCGATCGAGTTCAGGCAGATCTCACCGGCGCCGCGGCGTTCGACCTCCTCGACCCACTTCAGCAGATCGACCTTCATGTCGATTCTGCCGCCGTTTGCGTAGACGGTATATCCGCCGTTTCCGTCCCGTTTTGCGTCGATTCCGACAACAACGCACTGCGACCCGAAAATCTCAGCGCCGTCAGAAATCAACTGCGGATTCCTGACTGCTGCGGAGTTGATGCTGATTTTGTCAGCGCCCGCACGGAGTGTCTCGCGCATGTCCTCGACGGTCGAAATGCCGCCGCCGACAGTCAGCGGCACAAACACCTGACGGGCAGTTTCGCGCACGACATCAAGGAACGTACCGCGTCCCTCATGGGAAGCAACAATGTCATAAAATACGATCTCGTCTGCGCCCTGCCGGTTATACTCGGCAGCACATGCGACCGGATCGCCGACATCCTTGACGCCCTCGAAATTTACGCCCTTGACGACTTTTCCGTGCCGGACATCCAGACACGGGACGATTCTTTTTGCAAGCATATTGCTCTCCTTTTTGACAAGCTGACCGGTTATTCCTTTGTATAGTCCGGATCAAACCGGATCAGTTCGATCAGCGCAAGATTGCGGTAATTGAGATCCTCACGCAGGAAGAAGCCCTGCTGTTCCCAGAAGGCGTTTCCGCCGGCATTTTTCTTGAATGCGACAAGGGCGGCTTTGCTGATTTGTTCGTCTTTGAGCGCATCCATTGCGCGCTGAACGAGCCGGCTGCCGATCCCGCGTCTGCGGTATTCGGGCGAAACGCAGGCATGCTGGATATATCCGCGTCTGCCGTCATGACCGCAGAGGATCACGCCCGCAAGGACGCCGTTTTCCTCCGCGACAAACGAGGTTGTCGGGTTGCGGCGCAGGTATCTCGCAATGCCCTCACGCGAATCATCGACATTGTTCAGGCCGTTGCCGCACCGCAGCCACATGGCGTATGCAGCATCGTAATCATCCATTGTCATAGGTCGGATTTTGACGGTTTCAGCGGTTTTGATCGCTTCGCTGAGATCGAGTGTGCCCTGATAGAGCGACTTTCCTGCGATCGTTCCGTACAGGCCGAGATCGCGGCAGGTGATGATATCGTCAATCGTATGAACGCCTCCGGATGCAACAATATTGCACCTTCCGGCAGTCGCATCTGCCAGCTTTTTGAGCTGCCCGGCATTGACGCCGGAGAGGGTGCCGTCCTTGGAAATGTCCGTGAAAATGATCGTTTTTACGCCGTGCTTTATCATTTCGAGTGCAAGATCGACATAATGAACCTCGCTTGTTTCGAGCCAGCCCTCTGTTGCAACCATTTCATTTTTCGCGTCGATCCCGACAACGATCTTTTCCGGGCCGAAGCGCTCGATTGCCTCGGCTACAAGCTGCGGATTTTTCAGCGCAACAGAGCCGAGAATCACGCGGGTGATGCCGAGATCGAGATATGCCTGAATCGTCTCAAGCGTGCGGATGCCGCCGCCGACCTCGACTTTCAGACGCGTGTTCTGCGCAATATTTTTATAAATATCGGTATTGACCGGATAGCCCGCCTTTGCGCCGTCCAGATCGACCATATGGATCCATTCTGCACCTGCGGCTTCAAATTTCTTTGCTGTTTCGAGCGGATCCTCCGCAACCTTCGACGCAGTCGCGTAGTCGCCCTTCACCAGCCGGACGCACTGTCCGCCGATAATGTCAATCGCAGGAAATATAATCATCTTGCTATCCTTTCAAAGTTCCGCAGCATTCGCAGTCCCTTTTCGCCGGATTTTTCCGGATGAAACTGTGCGCCGAATACATATTTTCCGTCTGTGACGAGTGCTGGGATTTTTCCGTCATAATCTGCGTATGCGATGATGCTGCTGTCATCGCAGAACGCCTGATAGGAATGCACAAAGTACGTATATACGGGCTTTTCGATGTCGTCCAGCAGCTTGCAGTCCTGTGTGATGACCAGCTCGTTCCAGCCCATGTGCGGGATAATGACCCGCTGCGACGGGATGCGGCGAACCTCGCCCGGAATGAGCGAAAGTCCGGCACAGTCGCCGTTTTCATTGGATTTGTCAAAGAGCATCTGCATGCCCAGACAGATGCCGAGCAGCGGCTTTTTTGCGGCATTTTCCCGGACCGTATCGACCAGACCTGTCGCATGCAGCGATTCCATAGCCGCCGGAAATGCTCCGACTCCCGGCAAAATCACCGCATCTGCGCGGTTTATCGTATCGGCATCCTTTGTGACCTCATGCGCAATATTCAGAAATCTGAGCGCGTTGCAGACAGAAAACAGGTTGCCCGCACCGTAATCAATGACTGCGATCATCAGAGTGCTCCTTTCGTGGACAGCACCGCGCCGTCCGCGTTCTCCTTGACGGCGGCCTTCAGCGCGTGTGCAAATGCCTTGAACAGTGCCTCACATTTGTGGTGATCGTTTTTTCCGCAGCACATGTTCAGATGCAGCGTCATGCCTGCATTCACGGCCAGTGCGCGGAAGAATTCTTCGGTCAGGCAGGCGTCATATCCGCCGATCATCTGATTCGTGAATTCGCCGAGAAACACGACATACGGGCGGTTCGAGAGGTCGAGTGCGCAGAAGGACAGTGCCTCGTCCATCGGGATGTAAGCGCTGCCGTAGCGTGCGATGCCGGACTTGTCGCCGAGCGCCTGCATCAGCGCCTGACCGATGACAATGCCGGTATCCTCGACCGTGTGGTGGCCGTCCACATGCAGGTCGCCGTTCGCATGAACGGTCATGCTGATGCCGCTGTGCCGCGACATCGCCGTCAGCATGTGGTCAAAGAAGCCGATTCCGGTCGCAATCTCGCTCTCGCCTCTGCCGTCCAGCCGGACAGTCACAGTGATCTGTGTTTCCTTAGTGTTTCGTGATACTGTTGCTTCGCGCATGAGAAATGCCTCCATTACAGGGATTTTTGCCGCATTGCAGGGACAATCTGTCCGTCCTGATTCTGCTGATTTTCCATCCCGTCATCACAGCTCTGCCAGAGCTGCATACTGCTCCTTCAGTGCCGGATAGATCTTCCGGTAGAGCTGATAATACCGCTCATAAACCGGTACCGCATCAGATTCCGGCTGACAGGTCTTGTCCGTGCCGATGATCGCGGCACAGGCCTCCGGGACGCTTGCGTATTCCCCGGTGCCGACCATCGCAAGGATCGCGACACCGAGTGCAGGCCCCTCCTTCGACTTTGTTGTCTGAATCGGGCAATCAAACAGGTTCGCGAGCATCTGCCGCCAGAGCGGAGATGAACCGCCGCCGCCGCATGCCATCATGCTGTCTACGCCGATCTTCATTTCGCGGAATACCTCGAGGCAGTCGCGGAGTGAGTAGGTGACACCCTCCATGACGGCGCGGAGCAGGTCCCGCTTCTGATGCATCGCCGAAAGCCCGAAGAACACGCCGCGTGCGTTTGCATCGAGATGCGGGGTGCGTTCGCCCATCAGATAGGGCAGATAGAGCAGGCGGTTTGCGCCGATCGGCGACTGCTCCGCCTCCTTGTCCATGAGGTAATATTCATCAACACCCATGCCTCTGGCGGTCTGCTTTTCAGCATCGCAGAAATTGTCGCGGAACCATTTGAGCGACAGACCTGCGCCCTGCGTCACGCCCATGACATGCCAGCAGCCGGGGACTGCGCAGCAGAAGGTATGCACTCTGCCTTTGGGGTCGATCGAGATCTTCGAGCTGTGTGCAAAGACCACGCCGCTCGTGCCGATCGTTGTGAATGCCCTGCCGTCTGACGCGACGCCTGTTCCGATCGCAGCCGCGGCATTATCGCCCGCACCGCCGACAACCGGTGTTCCGGCTTGCAGACCGGTCTGCTTGGCGGCTTCATCGGTCAGTGTGCCGGTGATCTCCGGCGATTCATACACCCCGGCAAGCAGCCGCTTGTCGATTCCGAGCTTTTCCAGCACCTCGTCCGACCAGCAGC
>CAMNJD010000504.1 GCA_946540705.1 uncultured Ruminococcus sp.
GCTCGATGTTTGCGCAGCAAACTCGACACAGCGAAGCGAGGGGCGCCCCCATTTTGAATCCGTCGGAGACACTTTCTCGACAAACTGAGCACCCGCCGCAAGACGGGTGTTATTTTGCATACAAATCTGCTTACAGCACAAAAAAGACACAGCCGAAGCTGTGTCTTTTTTATCAGTTTATGCCTGGATTACTGAGCGTCAATGAACTCCTGATAATCCTTCTTTGCTGCATTATCGTAAGCCAGCGGGTCAGCATGGAGAACTTCCTTCGGAACAAAGTGAGTCTTGGTCTGCTCGTCCCAGGTCTTCTCGATCTCAGCCAGATGCTTAACATACTTCGAGAGGATGCTCTGTGCATCGTAAGCATCAATTACGCCCTCGCCGCTGATATCAACTGCATAGTGCGAATAACGCAGGACTGCCATTGCATTATCAGTGTGCTTGAGGTAAGCGCCGGATCTAATGCTGTCCTTCGGGGTCTTGCCTGCCATTGCATCAACATAGTATCTCAGAGCCATCTGTGCGTCAACAACATCACACTCGCCGTCGAGGTTCGCGTCGCCGCGGAGAACCAGAATGACATTGAAGTAGCTGATTGCCTTGCCCTGAGCAAAGCCCTGATCGTTCATGATCGCGTCAACATCGTAGCCCGGAACGGTTGCGAGTGCTGCGCGGAGGCCAGCCTCGTCCTTCAGGATGAGATCAACCGGCTTTCTGAGAACGCCCTTGACATCCTCCGGCTGCACGCCGAGCTCTGCCGGGGAGTTTGCTGCTGCGCTGAAGTAGCTGCTGACGTCAACAGTCTGCTCTTTCTGATCCGCACCTGCGACAACAAAGTGTGCAGTGATCTGGATTTCAGAGAAATCGAAGGTTGCGTCGGTCTCTTCAGACCAGTAGATCAGCTCATTCTGACCCTGTGCGCCGACCTCGAAGGAAACATAGGTCGCGAGCGTAGTGGTCGTGGTATCGGTGGTGGTATCATTCGTCGTAGTAGTCGTGCTTGTAGTGGTAGTAGAGGTTGTAGTAGAGGTGGTCGTCTCCTTCACTTCCTCAACGATGATCGCATCAATGTCGCGGACTACATCGAAGTAGGCCATACCCTTCACACCGTACTCAGTGATTGCCATGCCGAGCACGGTCTTGTAGGAATCCACGCCGATAACGGTATAGTCCTTGTCGAAGTCAGTGACAACAGCGCCGGAAGCATCAACGACATCATAGAGCTGATATGTTTCGCCGTCAGACATCTCAGCGAGGGTCTTCAGGTCAGCACCGGTGATGAAGCCGTCATCGGTGTAAACAGCCTTCACGGCATCGAGGATCTCTGCATTCTCAGCGTCCTCATACTTGAAGGAAACTGCCGGAGAATAGCCGTCGAAGAACGCAAATGCACGATCGTAGCTGTTGCTGTAGATGCTGCGGGCATCATCCACTGTAATGTCAATTTCAATGCCCTGATCATTGCGGTTCAGAACCTCAACAGCATTCTTAAAGGAGGTGGTGAAGCGCTCGACTGCAGCGTCAACGGACTGCGGTGCTCTCTTTGCGACTGCATTCTTAACGCGCTCTGCAACACTCTCCGGAATTTCAGCCTTTTCGATTGCATCATTCAGAGCGAGCATATATGCACCGTATGCAGTCTCAGCATCCGGATAAGAGGTCTCGATTCCTTCAGCAATCTCGGTCTCACCCAGGCCTTCCGGCAGGATAATGTCCTTGATCGCATCAGCGATCTCGCTGATGTAGTCAATGCGCTTGCTCATTGCTTCAGCATTCTTGGTGAGCTGATCATTGAACTTCTTTGCCGAACCCTTCGGAGCATTTGCTGCAACTGCAGTACCCTGATCCAGCTTGTCGCGGACAAACTGCTCAATACCTTCTTTGCCCTCATAGGTCTGCTGCTTGCCGCCGAGCTCATCCACGACTTTTGTCGTATAATCAACGGACTTGTTTTCAAAGTTGAACTTGCCCTCGACCACGATCTTGCCCTTGACATCGAATGCAGACCAGTCGATCACGATCGGGTTGCCTGCATCGTCCTTCAGAGCCTCACCGGAGTTGGTGTACAGCTTCTGCATGATATCGCCGATGACATCGCCCATGTCATCGTAGCTGATCGAGGCCGAGAAGGAGCCGTCCGGCTCGGTGTGGCCCTTGACCTCCTTGTCAATCTTTGCAACGAGTGCATCGACATCCTCAGAGGACATGTACTTTGCGAATGCATTTTTCTTCAGGGTCTTGGCGATCTGATTCTTGATCTTCTGGCTGCTGTAGCTGAAGTCATGGCTGCCCAGCTCGATGAACTTGGACTCGACCTTATCAGCCCAGTCAGAGGACTGGTGCGCAGCCAGCGGGTTTGTTTCCTCGAACGGCACGCTGAGGATGCTTGCTGCGTCAATTTTCAGTGTTTTGGTATCCGCAGCACTGATGTTGACATTCGCAACAGAGAGCAGCTGGCTGAGTGCGAGCACAGAGCCGGTCGCAGTTGCGAGTGTGCGCTTGAAAATAGATTTCATTCAAACCTCTCCTTATATATTGGATTTATGTGATGTGTCAGCCGCGTGCCCGCTTGCGGGTGTGCAGGCTGTGCGAATGCAAAAGCACATGCGACACATATACATATTGTCATTATATCATCCTTTCTCCCAAAATGCAAGCCCTTTTGAACAAATTGTTGAGATTCTACAATCTGCCACATTCTCAGCACATCCCTTTGGCTATTTTTCACACGCAGATTTGGCCGGTTTTCGCGTAAAACAGACATTTTTACCGCTTTTTGATCCGTTTTTTCGCTGATTCGCTTCTTTTTTGGAGCGTTCATTTTGTTTGAAAATAAATATTTATAGATTTCTCACAAAACCTCTTGACAACTTGAAAATTATGTGGTATAATAAGACCATAAAGAAAGAGCCGATCCGGTCAGTGATCCGCTCAAAAGAATTGGAGGCGTTACCAATGGGCCGCTAAGTCAGGTTCCCGTACTACAATCAGAAAGGATGTGCTTCCGATGCAGAAGTACATGCGCGGTGCATAATTGCCCGCATACATGGGAAATGTTCATATATTTGCAAAGGATGTGTTTCCGATGCAGAGTGATGGATACAGGATGCATGCAAAGTAATGCGTCCAATCGGTATTCTGTGAAAGGATCGCAGCAAGAACAGGCTGCGGCGGCGTTCCGGTATGGTATAGGCCGGGGCGAAAGCATTTCTATGTTTTGATTTAACAAAATTTTTCATAATTTCCGGCAGCCGCCGTCGGGAGATGACCGGCTGCCGCCTCCGTAATAATATCAAGCAGCATTGCCAACCCGTGCAGGCAGTGCTGCTTTTTCTGTATCTGTTTTCAGGCAGACTTTGAGGCGATCAAGCGTCCGAGAGCGCAGGGACGCAAGGGCGCAGGTGTCCAAAAGTCCACGCGTCCAAGCGTCCAAGCGCCCTATCTCAAAGCGGAAACGCACACAGCCCAGAGCCGGAAGCGCTCCTTCGGACAGGGCTGTGTGCGTTGTTCTGCACTGCAAACACTGTCACTTCCCTGCTCTATGCGGGTGCGGCACTGCCGCTTGACAGTAGTATATGCAGTTTTCGCGAAAAATGCAGCATGGACGCAATTTTTTCAGTGCGTCAGCAGATATCCCGCATAACAAAGCGCGGCAAGCAGTGCCGTTCCCGTGACAGCCGCCGTAATCACCGTTGCCATACGGAGCGCCTTTCGCTTTTTCTGCTCCTTCGCCTGTTCAATTTCATCGAGGGTTTCGCCGCTGAGGAACGCGAGCAGCTCGCGCTTCGTCTGAATATCATTCTCCCGCAAAGTCTGCTGATATTTGTGAAACGCGAAAAACGTCACCGCTGCCAGCATGCCTGCAAGCACACCGCCGGTCAGCAGTCCGATTTCTCCGCATAGCTCCGTCAGCACCGACGGAATGACCATCAGTGCAAGCATAGAACCTGCGCTGAGCCACATCAGCCGCCTGACACTGCCTGTTTGATCCTGTCTGACTGTTTCCTTCATTGCTGCAACATCTCCTTTTACCATTTCATCGAGGGAGATGCCAAAGAGATCGCTCAGAATCAGCAGGCTGTGAACATCAGGAAAGCTCTTTTCGGTTTCCCAGTTCGAGACAGTCTGTCGGCTGACATACGCGCGTTCTGCCAGCGCTTCCTGTGACCAACCCTTTTCCGTCCGCAGCCGTTTGATCGTTTTGCTCAGCTCCATTGCATCCGCCTGCCTTTCTGCCGGATGTGTTCCTTCCGGCTGAGATCATTGTAGCAGATTCCGGTTCAGAATTCCACCAAACGTGCTTTGCATTGGCAGAATTTCGCTGTCAAAAGTCTTTGACAAGGCATGTTTCGCATGAAGATACGTGCTTTTGCGGATTATTGCTCAATATAGTCCAGACCGTGCTCCTCCGCATATTTCGCCGCATAAGAGCCCGCCGGCACCATCAGCATTGCACCGCCGCAGTCGGCAAAGGCACCCTCACCGATCTCCGTGACGCTCGCCGGAATATCAAACGTCTCGATTCTGTCACAGCCCGCAAACGCACCTGCGCCGATCTTTGTGATGCCCTCCTGAATCAGAACATAGTTCATCTCCTTACAGTCAGTGAAGCAGTTGTCGCCGATCTCACCGGTGCAGTCGGAGATCGTCAGGCTGTCTGCCGAGCAGCCCGCGAAGCAGCCGCTCCCGAAATGCAGCTCCGCCTCCGTGAACAGCAGCGTTTCCGTCCCGGTGCAGCCGGTAAAGCAGTCGTCCCCGAGGGTGACCGTGCCGCCGCTGAGGTCAATGTGCGTGAGCGAGGTGCATCCGGAAAAGGCGCCCTTCCCAAGTGTTGCATCGCAGTCGAGGATCAGATTCCACATGCCGGTCAGCCCAGCGCAGAAATTGTTGCCTGCGATCAGAGTGCCCTCCTGATAATGAAAATCTGCTATGCCGGTGCAGCCGGTGAACGCATCGTTCCCGAAGGTCATGTCGCTGTCCGTCAGCCAGACATGTTCGAGCTTTTCACAGCCCGCAAATGCTTCATTGCCGTAGGTCATCGGCAGTGTCTCATGCAGCGTCAGATCGCTCAATGCGGAATTCCGGAAACAGCCGTCCCCCATTTCAAAGATTCTTTCAGGGAAATCCACACTGCCGAAATAATCCGCGTCCGCAAAGCCCTCCGCGTCGATCGCCGTGACCTTCAGCCCGTCGATCTCCTCCGGGAGGCGCAGAACATCCGTGTATTCCGGCTTCCCGATATTTTCGCTCACGGTGTCGTATCCCTGCAAGGCAGCCGTGCCGTCATCCTTCGTGCGGTAGCGCATCACCGGCGGCAGCTTTGCCTGTGTCGTTTCGGTCGTGGTCTGCGCCGAGGCCTCCTGCGCCGTGGCCTCCTGCGCCGAAGCCGCCGCCGGCTCGGAGCTGTCCTTGCCGCAGGCCGTCAGCAGCAGTGCAAGTGTGATGATTCCTGTGAATTTACTGATCTTTCGCATGCAGATTTGTCCTCTTTCCTGTTTGTGCCGGATGCTTCCGGCTTTTCTTTTTGACGGAGAAGCCGAATTCTCCGCATTTGCGCCCCAG
This sequence comes from uncultured Ruminococcus sp., assembly GCA_946540705.1. Classification (GTDB taxonomy): domain Bacteria; phylum Bacillota; class Clostridia; order Oscillospirales; family Ruminococcaceae; genus Firm-04. The sequence goes on from CAMNJD010000504.1 coordinate 5,563, forward strand.
TGCGAAATATTCGCCGTGCGCATAGGCCAGCAGCCCGCTCTGCTGCAAATTGAGCTTGCCCTTGCTGTCCACATACCGCGCATCGACCGCCGTGCCGACAATCTCCGCGAGGAACATGTCATGCGAACCCAGCAGGATGATCTGCGTCACCTTGCAGCTCAGGCTGACCGGTGCCTCCGCAAGGATCGGCACGGTCCCCTGCTCCGGCATCAGCAGATGCAGCCCGCAGGCCTTGATCTTGTCGGTGTTCCGCCCGGACTTCACGCCGCAGAAATCGACCGTTTTTGTCATGGCAGTCGTTGTCAGATTGACCGCGAATTCGCCGCTTTCTTTGATGATCTGATAGGAATGGCGCGTCGGCCGCACGGAGATATAGGTCATCGGCGGATGTGTCGCGCAGATGCCCGTCCAGCCGACCGTCAGCACATTCGGGTGCTCCGCCGTCCCGCAGGTCACGAGCACAGGCGGAACCGGTGCCAGCAATGCACCGCCGCCCCAGAAGATTTTTTCGTCTGCCATGCGTTACGCTCCTGTGATCTGATGCAGAAAGCTCTCGCCCGCAAGATGCGCCGCCGGGACGCCGAGCGCCTCACAGACCGTCTGCCCGATATCGGAGAAGCCGGAGCGGATGCCGAGATTCACCGGCCGCACGCCCTTGCCCCAGACAATCAGCGGGATGTACTCGCGGGTATGGTCCGTGCCGTGCGCCGCCGGGTCACAGCCGTGGTCAGCGGTGATCATCAGCAGGTCATCGTCACGAAGCTGCGGGAGCAGTGCGCCGAGCTGCGCGTCAAAGACATTGAGCGCCTGCGTATAGCCGGCAATATCGCGCCGGTGCCCGTATGCACTGTCGAATTCGACCAGATTGACAAAGCAGAGGCCCTCGAAATCGCGCCCGCTGAGCTGAAGGGTCTTGCCCATGCCGTCATCGTTGGACACGGTGCGGTGTCCCTCGGAAATGCCCTGCCCGTTGAAGATATCGGCGATCTTTCCGACAGAAATGACCTGCCTGCCCGCTGCTTTGATCGCATCGAGCGCGGTCGGCGCAAACGGCGATACAGAGTAGTCGTGGCGGTTCGCGGTGCGCTGAAAGTCGGGGTATGTCCCGATGAACGGTCTTGCGATGATGCGCCCGACGGCATACTCGCCCTGCATGATCTCCCGTGCCTTTTCGCAGATTTTGTACAGCTCCGGCACGGGGATGCGCTCCTCGTGCGCTGCGATTTGCAGCACGCTGTCTGCGGAGGTGTAGACGATGAGTGCGCCGGTTTCGAGGTGCTGCTGCCCGTAGTCGCGGATGACCTCGGTGCCGGAATAGGGCCGATTGCAGAGAATGTCACGGCCGGTTGCCGCTCTGAGCGCATCGAGCACAGGCTGCGGAAAGCCGTCCGGATAGGTCTTCATCGGGACCGTCGAGATCAGCCCGGCGATCTCCCAGTGTCCGGTCGTGGTGTCCTTGCCGGCGGAGCGCTCCGCACATTTGCCGTAGGCCGCGCAGGGTGCGTCGGACGGTGTGCCGCAGCCGATGCCGTCAATATTGAACAGCCCCATTTTCGTGAGATTCGGGACATGGAGTCTGCCCGACTGCACCAAAGACCGGATCGTATGCGTCCCGGCATCGCCGAAGTGCGCTGCATCGGGCAGCTCGCCGCAGCCGCAGCTATCGAGGACGATGAGAAATACACGTTTCATGTTGATCGCTCCTTTTCTGATTCTTTGAGGATCTCCCGCCGCATGTGACCGCCTCGGAAGCGACGCGGGATTCCTGCCTATTTAATATAGTATAAAAAGAGATCGTATAAAAAGAGGGTTATGTAATTTTTTAGGTGGTCGGAAAAATAAGGTTAAAACAAATAGTTTTAATTTTGCCCATATGAAAAGTTTCGCTCAAGCCTTTTCAAAGGCTTGCGGGTCGAGGTGAGTTTGCAGAGCAAACTCATAGCGAAGCAGGCGAGAG
>CAMNJD010000505.1 GCA_946540705.1 uncultured Ruminococcus sp.
CAGCGTGTATATATGTATAATCTTGTGCATAACGACGGAATATCCGGAAATCTTTGTGAAAATCTTGACAAATCACGCTTTACTGTGCTATAATGCCAGTATGAATTCGCCGGGTAACCGGCAGAAAGGCGGCATCCGTTATGTTCAATGCTCTGCTGAACCTCGTGCTTCGACTTACGGTCTTGGGTCAATCCTCTAGGCCTGCTTCGTCGTGCGTTGGTGATTTTTGAGCGGGAACCGAATGGGTACGCGGAAATCATAACAAAGCAGCGGTGTGAGGTCATGAGGACTTCACACCGCTTTTTGTACATCTGAATTTGGAGGAACCGATATGAAAATCTGTTTTTCGACACTGGGCTGTCCGGATTTTGAATGGCCGGACGTTTACGCGATGGCAAAAGATCTGGGCTTTGACGGCATCGAGCTCCGCACCTACGGTCTGCCGGCGGATCCGTTCCGCAGCAAGCCGTTCTCCGGTGCGCAGCTCCCCAGAACCGTCGCAAAGCTGCGTCAGCTCAAGCTGGAGATCCCCTGCGTGGACTCAAACTGCTGCCTGAATGAAAGAGACAACGAGGAACAGAATAAAAAAGAGCTGCTCGCGTGCATGGAGCTCGCACAGGCTGTCGGCGCACCGTATGTCCGCGTGCTGGGCGACCGCTACGGCGAGGTCACGGGTGCTGTCGATGACGCCTATGTCGCGGAAATGCTGAAGTCGCTGATTCCGGAGGCGGAGGCACATGACGTCACGCTGCTGGTCGAGACAAACGGCGTGTTCAGCGACACAAAGCGCCTTGCAGCGCTGCTTGACGGCATTGACAATATCCATGTCGCGGCACTCTGGGATATGCACCACCCCTACCGGTACGGCGGGGAATCCCCCGAAACGACCGTTGCAAATCTCGGCCGGTATATCAAGTTCGTCCAGACGAAGGACAGCTCCTTTACCGACGGCAGGCTGCGCTATGAGCTGATGGGCAGAGGCGACCTGCCGCTGGATGAGATGCTCGCTGCACTCGACAGCGTCAACTACACCGGCTATATCTCGCTGGAATGGGTCAAGCGCTGGATGCCTGAGCTCTCCGATGCCGGAATCGTGTTCCCGCAGTATGCGGACTATATGTCGAAATACCGCACCAAGTACAAGCACGATCTTCAGGTCAGCAACCGCGGAACCGGCTACTATCCGTGGCCGAAGGAGCGCCTCATCAACTACACCTTCCCGGATGTGCTCGACCGCATCTGCGAGCAGTTCCCGAATCAGTATGCGTTCCGCTACACCGAGCTGGACTACACCCGCACCTATCCGCAGTTCCGCGATGATGTGGACACCTTTGCCCGCGCACTGATCGCAATGGGCGTCGGTGCCGGCGACAAGGTCGCGATCTGGGCAACCAATGTCCCCGCATGGTACATCACCTTCTGGGCAACCACGAAGATCGGCGCGGTGCTGGTCACATTCAACACCGGCAACAAGATCCACGAGACAGAGTATGTCCTGAAGCAGTCCGATACGCACACGCTGGTCATGATCGACTCCTACAAGGGCACCGATTATAACGAAATTATCCGCACGCTGATCCCGGAGCTGCCGGGTTCGGAACCGGGCAAGCTGGAGTCTGCCAAGTTCCCGTTCCTGCGCAATGTCATCACGATCGAGAGCAAGCAGCCGGGCTGCTATTCTTGGGATGAGGCAGTCGCAAAGCATACGGAGGTGCCGCTGACCGAGGTCGAGCGCCGCCGCCGTGCGATCAAGAAGGATGACGTCGCGAACATGCAGTACACCTCCGGCACGACCGGCTTCCCCAAGGGCGTCATGCTGACGCACTACAATGTCGTCAACAACGGCAAGGCGATCGGAGACTGCATGGATCTCTCGACCGAGGACCGCATGATGATTCAGGTTCCGATGTTCCACTGCTTCGGCATGGTGCTCGCGATGACCGCTTCCGTGACGCACGGTGTCACGATGTCCCCGATCACCGCATTCTCGCCGCGCAAGGGTCTGCACTGCATCAATCAGGAGAAGATCACCTGCTTCCACGGCGTCCCGACCATGTTCATTGCAATGCTCGGCCACGAAAACTTTGACAAGACCGATTTCTCGCATATGCGCACCGGCATCATGGCCGGCTCGCCCTGCCCGATCAAGACCATGCAGGAGGTCATCGAGAAGATGCATATGCCGGAGATCTGCATTACCTACGGCCAGACCGAGGCTTCCCCGGCAACGACCATGAGCAAGACCACCGACTCGATCGAGGCGCGTGTCAATACCGTCGGCGGCCCGATCTTCGGCGTTGAGTGCAAGATCGTTGACCCCGAGACCGGCGAGGAGGTTCCGGACGGCGTGGACGGCGAATTCTGCGCACGCGGCTACAATATCATGAAGGGCTACTACAAGATGCCCGAGGCAACTGCTGCGGTCATCGACGAGGACGGCTGGCTGCATTCGGGTGACCTTGCCCGCAGACTGCCCGACAGCGGCTATTTCAAGATCACCGGCCGCATCAAGGATATGATCATCCGCGGCGGCGAGAACCTCTATCCGAAGGAGATCGAGGACTTCCTCTATACGCACCCGGATGTCCGCGATGTGCAGGTGATCGGCGTGCCGGATAAGCAGTACGGCGAGGAAGCGATGGCCTGTGTCATTCTCAACGAGGGCGCGTCCTGCACCGAGGATGACCTGAAGGAATTTGTCCGCTCGCATATGGACAAGACCAAGGTGCCGCGCTATGTCCGTTTTGTGGATTCGTTCCCGATGAACGCAGCGGGCAAGATCCTGAAGTACAAGATGCGCGAGGAGGCTGTCGATTATCTCAACCTCCACGAAGCAAACAGCATTGT
>CAMNJD010000506.1 GCA_946540705.1 uncultured Ruminococcus sp.
GACCGCTGGCTGAAACAGCACGGAGGTGCATGATGAATCTACCGCCGATCAACATGATCTCACAGCAGGAGCTGTGTGACCACATCGAGGTGAATGATGTTGAATACAATAGAAATGCAGGAAGATTTCCTGCGGCAGCAAAACGCGCTGCGTGACAGGATAGAACCGACTGATAAATTCGATATTGACAGCGTGAAGCTGGTCGCAGGCGTTGACCTTGCTTACTGGAATAAAGATGATGAAGAATATGCGGTCTGCTGTATTGTTATGATTGATGCGAATACGCATGAGGTCATTGAAAAGCGGCATTACAGCGGAAAGATCGAAGTGCCGTATATGCCCGGATTCCTTGCATTCCGTGAATTGCCGCTGATTCTGAAAACTGTGGAGCTGCTTGAAACCAGCCCCGATATTTACATATTTGACGGCAACGGTTATCTGCATCCACGGCACATGGGTATTGCAACTCACGCGAGCTTTTATCTGAACAAGCCGACTATCGGCATTGCAAAGACCTATTTCCGTGTGGATAAAAAGACGGACTATACTGAGCCGGAAAACGATGCCGGCAGTTTCACGGATATTGTCATAGACGGCGAGGTCTGCGGCAGAGCGTTGAGAACTCATAAAGACGTCAAGCCGATTTTCATATCTATCGGAAACTTCGTATCTCTTGATACTGCCTGCGCTTTTGCAATGAAGCTGACAGACAAGGAAAGTCATATTCCGATTCCGACAAGACTGGCTGACTTAGAAACACATATTGCGAGAGAAGCGGAGCGAAATCAATAGAAAAAGCACATATATTGGAAAACCAAAATCCCCCTCACCAAGCAGGAGCATTGCTTTCTGCCTGATGAGGGGGATCGTATCATATATTCACTTTTCCGCGTAAAGTGCCTGCGGCGGATTTATCATGGAGACTCTCGGCGCTGCACTGTGTCGAGTTTGCTGCGCAGATATCGAGTCCTCAAACGGCTGCTTACAGGTATGTGACCGTATCTGTCAGCGGCTTTCTGCTGCTGTGATTCGGCAGTGGGCCTGCGCCTTCTGCGGCATAGCCGAGATCCATAATCATCAGCACTTCCTCATTCTCAGGCAGCCCGAGCAGCGCAGCAGCCTTGTCCGGATCAAAATTGTTGACCCAGCAGCTATCCACACCCTCATTTGCGGCAGCAAGAATCAGATGCGAGGCAACAATCGTCGCATCCTCCACGCCGGAGTCACGCTTCTCTCCGGGATAGGTGAATACATTGTTTTTGTCAAATGCCACGACCAGAACGGTCGGCGCACCGTAGCGGCACGGTGTGAGCTGATCAATGACAGCGAGCTTCTCGGCAGACTGAATCACATAGATATGCTGCTCCTGCAAATTTTTGGCGGTGGGAGCAAGTCTGCCTGCTTCCAGAACAGCGTTCAGCTTTTCAGCTTCCACCTGTCTGTCACCGTACTTCTTGCACGAATAACGGCCTTTGACAACTTCTTTGAATTCCATGATGGGTTCCTCCTGTTTGATTGATTTATTTTCTGCACATCTTTTTCATCCCGTCCGGTATCAGCAGATACAGCATTCCCACGGTCAGCAGCGCACAGAACTGCGCGATGATCCACCATGCACTGCCCATATACGGCAGCTCATGTACCGATCAGTGCTGATGCAATGACGGTGATTTTCAGGATACAGGGCAGCCATTTTTGAACCGGAGATAACTTGCCCATAACAGCCTCCGATCAGGGGAGAAATTTTCCGGATGCCAGATACAGCACATACCAGTCATGATGCGACAGCCTGACCTTCACAGCATCGCAGGTGTCCTTGATATGCTCCGGATTCATCGAGCCGATGATCGCCTGCATCTTCGCAGGATGACGCAGAATCCATGCAATCGCAACGGCTGTCTTGGATACCCCTTCACGCGCTGCAATCTCAGCAAGTGCTTTGTTCAGCTCGGGAAAATCGGGATTGTCAATGAATGTGCCGCCGAACATGCCGAATTGCAGCGGCGACCACGCCTGAATCGTGATATCGTGCAGACGGCAGTAATCCAGTGCAGAGCCGTCACGGTTCACAGAAAGATCGGTCGTCTTGTTGTTCATGTAAAGTGCCTGATCTATGAGCTGAGACTGCTCCAGCGAAAGCTGAACCTGATTGAAAATAAGCGGCTGCTTCACATATTTTTTCAGCAGCTCGATCTGCATGGGCATCAGATTGCTGACACCGAAATGACGAACCTTTCCTGCCTTTTCCAGCGCATCGAAAGCCTCTGCGACCTCCTCCGGGTCAAACAGCAGATCGGGTCTGTGCAGCAGCAGCGCATCCAGATATTCTGCATTCAGACGGTGCAGGCTGTCATCAACACTGGACAGGATATTCTCCTTTGTCCAGTCAAATTCATTTCTGTCAAAGCACAGGCCGCACTTGCTCTGGATATAAATATCCTCGCGCCTGATGCCGGTCAGCGGAAAAGCCTGTGCAAAACGCTCCTCTGCCTCACCGTTTCCGTAGCAGGTCGCGTGGTCAAAAAAGTTGATGCCGCAGTCATAGGCTGTGCGGATGACCTTCGCTGCATCTTCTTTTGATAATGCCGGCATTCTCATGCAGCCCTGAATGATTGCAGATACATTCTGCGGGCCGTTTACAATATTGAGCGTTTTCATATTTGATCTCCTTATGATTTCTACAGCAACCCGTTTTTCACAGCGTGACGGCTGCAATATATTCTGTATCCTTTGCAGCCGGGATGTCAGGCCCCTGCAACTCCGCCCTCTTCTGTAACGCTGCGTTCGGCAGGCATTTTTAACGCCTGGATAAGCGCTCTCTTCATAAGACAAAGATCAAGCACATCAAGTTTATTGTCGCTGCAGAAATCAGCCGCTTTCCAGTTCGCAAGATGCGTATCCGGTACAGCAAGCAGCCATTTCTGTAACAGTACGACATCAGCAACATTGAATTCGCCGTCATCGTTCACATCGCCCATCAGGAAGCGTGGGATATCCGGTCCTGTTCTGTAGCGGAAAATGCCGTTTTCCACGATCAGTTCATATTCTTCCTGTTCATTTGCAGTCAGAGTTACTTCGCCGTCGCTGCTGGCTGAAGCAATATAAATCATCTGTTTGTCGCCGGCATCGGGCGCGCTTTTAGTGCTCAAAGACATACTGTGCCCGGCGACTGTTTTATCGGAAGTTGATATCGTATGAAATCGTGTCTCTTCACTATATGGATAGCTCAGACAGAACAGTGAAGAAACCTTATTGTTTTCATAGATCGTTGTAAAATACCTGTCGTTTCCTGTTTCAACATTCGGGAGCACCCCGTTCACAAATGCGTAAAAATCGCCGTCCGATACACAGGAATCGAGTGTATAGACTGTTTCCGCCGGATGATACACGTTCTCGCAGGTGACAGTCGTTTCTCCGTTTTTCACATCCACAATATAACTGAAATAGCGCTTATACTGCACCTCCGCAACAATATCTTCATGCGCAACAGAATCCAATGTCGTTTCTTCCATCGTGACAATGTATCTGCCGCTTTCCTCCGGCGTGAATACATATCCGAAATTCACATCCTGAACTGTAAACTGATTCTCGGAACAAACAATGAGCGCAGGATTGCTCAGAAAGCTGTGTGCCATAAAGTATACCGAGTTATCCTGCATCCTGAAACAATCCGGATACTCTTCAACGAGTGCGAAGTAATCGTCAGCCATTTTCGGATAAGTGTATTCCTCCGCTGAAACAGGCAGCGGAACAGAAAATGCCAGAGCCAGAGCCGATAAAACAGCACATATACGTTTTTTCATATGATTACCTCCTGTTCTCAGTAGGGATACATTGTCGGTCATTCAGTTTTATCGTGAGCGGCATATTGCTGCTTATCTTCATTATAGCATGGTATATGTAGAAATGCAAGGGTTAAACGAAAAAAGGCTGCTGATACCGTGTGAACAATATCACGCGATACCAGCAGGCCTATTATCTATTCACTTCTCAATCATAACCGATGTCCAATTCGATAAAGACATCACATACCTTTACGTCCTTCAGCAGCTTCATCGCCTCTTTATAGTCATACGCCAAGTGAAAGCACCTCCGTATAAATGCATGCCGCAATTATATTGTATCAAATATAAAAGGGCTAATAACATTTTAGGTGGTTTCTGTAACAAAATGGGTGGTTTGCATTTGTTAGATTGTCTGCAAATCGCTCTGCGATTTGCCAAG
>CAMNJD010000507.1 GCA_946540705.1 uncultured Ruminococcus sp.
AAAAGGCTTGAGCGAAACTTTTCATATGGGCGAAATTAAAACTATTTGTTTTAACCTTATTTTTCCGACCACCTAAAAAATTACATACCCGATTATTTTACCATGCCGATCATGGCCTTGTAATCCGCATCTGCGGGGCTGATTGCACGCTGTGCCAGACCGTAGACCGATGTTGCACGCGCCTCCAGATCGGAGCAGGCCCTGCAGGCCTCATTGAGGTCTGCGAGCTTTGCGAGCGAGGTCGCATAGGGCAGTGTCGTTCCGGCATTTTTCGCGGCCGTGAGGATATCGCGTCCGCGTTCGTTCAGCGCAAGAATTCTGCCGTAGGGCGGCGGATTCTGTGTGTCCTCCGGCCGGATGCCGATGAGCAGCGTCAGCAGGATCCGGCGGATGCGCGCCATCGGATAGCGCTTGCTTTTGATATTCAGCAGCAGTGATTCGAGTGATGTCTCATTCCGTGCGGAGATGATCTTGTTTTCGAGGCCGTGTCCGACCTCCGGCAGTCCGGCAATCTCCTCGGGCGCGGATGTCCGCAGCTTATACAGCAGCACGCGCTCCAGATTCTCAAAGCGCGCCGTCATGCCCGTTGCGGCACACGCGCTGATCGCATCGGCAGAGATATCCGGCACAAGCTCGTCGAAATCGCCGCTCTGGCTCTCCATGAGCTGCCGGATCAGCGAGGCACTGGCGATCTTGCCCGACGGCACGGCCGCATCGTGCGCCTCATTGCGCTTGACTGTAAACGGCTGGATCTTCAGCTTGACAGCGACCATTGCCTTGAGGTATTCGATCGCGAGGACATTGTTCGGGGAGCTGAACAGCAGCCCGATCTCGTCGCCGTAATTCTGCCGGATGAGGATTTGCAGAGCCTTGGGGTAGGAGTTGCCGAGCTTCATCAGATCCTCGAGCTCGGGGCGCTTTGCGCAGGCGTAGGTCGCCTTGACCGCCGCCGACAGCAGCCCCAGATCGCCGCATTCGCTGCCGAAGGACAGCTCATCGACGCAGCCCAGCCCCTTCAGAATATACATCGCACCTCTGGCATAAGTCTCTGCGGCGCTCAGCGAATACGCGACCGGCAGCTCAATGACCAGGTCGGCACCGCAGCGCACGGCAGCCTTGGCGCGTTCAAATTTATTGATGACGGCGACATCGCCGCGCTGCACAAAATTACCGCTCATGATCGCGACAATATGCGTCGCGCCGTTCCTGCGGGTCTGTTCGATATGATAGAGGTGTCCGTTGTGAAATGGATTGTATTCGCAGATGATTCCGCTGATTTTCATTGTATGCTGCCTCCTTGTTTTGTCCTTTGTAATAAAAAATAGGAAACCCCCTTGCAAGTTGCCGGAATATCGTGTATAATATAGAGTGCGGCGGCTGACTGTCCGTCCGGGCAGTCAGCCAGGATCTATTTCTATTTATATCGGAAAGGAAGTATTTTTATGTTAATTTTAGTCGTCAACGCAGGCAGCTCCTCGCTGAAGTATCAGCTCATCAACATGGAGGATGAGAGCGTGCTCGCAAAGGGCAACTGCGACCGTATCGGCATCGACGGACATGTCTCCCACAAGACTGCCGACGGCAGAACCGTGGATGCAGACTGCAATTTCCCGACTCATACCGAAGCATTTGAGAAGCTCGTTGAGGTTCTGACGACCGGTGACGCTGCTGTGATCAAGTCCATGAGCGAAATTTCCGCTGTCGGCCACCGTATCGTTCAGGGTGCCGAGGTCTTTGACCGTCCGTGCCTTGTGACCCCGGAGGTCATCGACAAGATCGACGAGCTGCGTGAGCTCGCTCCTGTTCATAACCACGCACATGCACTCGCACTCCGCGCCTGCACCGCAGTCATCCCGGAAACAACCCCGCAGGTCGTTGTGTTCGATACCGCATTCCACCAGACCATGCCCCCGAAGGCATATATGTTCGCGCTGCCCTATGAGGACTATGAGCAGTATCATGTCCGCAAGTACGGCTTCCACGGCACCTCGCACCGTTTCGTTTCCGCTGCACTTGCAGAGGCAATGGGCAGGGATATCAAGGATCTGAAGATCGTTTCCTGCCATCTGGGCAACGGCTCCTCGATCACTGCTGTTGACGGCGGCAAGTGCATCGACACCTCGATGGGCTTCACCCCGCTCGACGGCATCCTGATGGGTACCCGCTGCGGCGCTGTTGACCCGTCTGCTGTCACCTTTGTTGCGGACAAGCATCACTTCACACCGGATGAGATGAGCCAGTACATGAACAAGAAGTCCGGCTTCCTCGGCATTTCCGGCATCTCCTCGGACAACCGTGAGATCACCGCTGCTGCGGAAAAGGGCGACAAGCGTGCGCTGCTCGCAAGCGAAATGCTCGCATATGAGATTCAGCGCTACATCGGCGCATACACCGCTGCCATGAACGGCGTGGATGCGGTTCTGTTCACGGGCGGCATCGGCGAGAATTCGTGGGAGGTCCGCGAGCGCGTCTGCAAGAACATGACCTATTTCGGCATTGAGATCGACGAGGCGCTGAACAAGGAAACAAAGGGCAAGCTGCAAAAGATCTCCAAGGAGGGCTCCAAAACCGAGGTCTGGGTCGTCCCGACAAACGAGGAGCTGCTGATTGCACGCGATACGCTCGCACTGATCTCGAAATAATCAAAGCCGGAAAATCTGCTCTCTGTATATTATATTATAACACTTACAGGGCGGAAAAGCAAGCGGCTGACGATTGATGTTTTGCACAAAAATAAAGAGATTTTTTTGGAAGGTAAATGTGTGACAACTGCAAAGAAGGAGGCGGACAGTTATGACGAAAAAACTGACTGACCTGGTGCGCGGGTTCCTTGACCCGATCGAGGAGGAAGATGACGCGGAATTCAAGCTGCCGCTCGATGACAGCGTGAAGCTGCACCGCCCGATGGGTACGGTGCGGCGGGTGCAGCACAGCTTCAAGACGCTGAAAAACCGCCGCAATGAGGCAGCACTCCCGGCCGTGCTCCCGCTCGATGACGAATCGCGGGCGCTGCTTGAGATCGCAAGGGCGGAGCGCGACAAGGCCTATGCGCAGTATTCCGGCTTTCAGGTCGGTGCGGCGCTGGTCGCGGAATCCGGTCAGGTCTATCTGGGCTGCAACATCGAAAACGCATCGTATCCCGCAGGCATCTGCGCAGAGCGCGCTGCATTCTGTGCGGCGATCTCTGCCGGAGAGCGGCATTTCTCCGCAATCGCGATCTGCGGCGGCGATGACCGTGTTCCCTGCTACCCCTGCGGCATCTGCCGGCAGGTCATGGCAGAATTCTGCACACCGGATTTCCCGGTGATCCTGACAGACGGCGTATATCCCCTCGCGGGACTGATGCCGCATGCCTTTTCTCTGTAACAGATGCATTCCGGCAGCGCGGCGGAGCCCTTTCCGCTGCGCTGAACCGGCCCGCAGCAAAGGCTGCCGGCTGCGGCATGCTGTTCTGTGCATTTTCCCTGTGAATGCAGAGAACAGCAGACCGCTGAATTTCACACAACTAAGGAGCTTTTCATGCAAAGGCTAAGAGCAATTTCCCTGCTGGCTGCGCTGCTGACCCTGCTGCTTTGCTGCACGGGCTGCGGCGATGCCGAGAACCCCAATGCCGGAGCCGGGCATTCGTTTTCCTATACGCTGGTCGGAAATCCCGACACGCTGGATCCGCAGCTCGCGCAGAATGCCTCCGCAAAGACCGTGCTCGCGAACCTCTTTGAGGGGCTCATGATCCTTGCGCCGGACGGCAGCCTGCAAAACGGTGTCGCGAAATCCTATACCGTTTCGGATGACGGGCTGCAATATCATTTCAAGCTGCGCGAGGACTGCTACTGGTATAATCATTTCGATGACGGAAAGGGCTTTGACAGCGATGCGGCCGTGCAGGTCACGGCGCATGACTTCGTGTTCGCATTCCAGCGGCTGTTCGATCCGGTCTATGCTTCGCCGATGCGCGAGGCTTTCTACTGCATCAAGTATGCCAAATATGCCTCCGACGGCTGGACGTCGCCGGAAAAGATCGGCGTGACGGCTCCGAGCGATTTTGAGCTGGACTTTACGCTGGATTACCCGAACGCGGGCTTTCTGCTCCTGCTGACCACGACAGCCGCGCTTCCCTGCAACCGGCAGTATTTTGAAAGCACCAAAGGGCGCTACGGCCTTGACGAGCGCTCGGTCATCGGCAACGGCAGCTTCGCGATGCAGCGATGGCTTTATGACCCCTACGGCAGGTACAATGTCATCCAGCTCGTGCGCAATCCGCTCAACCACGCCGTTCACCGCGTTTTCCCCTCCGACCTGAACCTCTATATTGAGGAGACGGATGCCGAAGCCGCACAGATCTTCACGGAGGGCTCTGCCGACTGCTATGTCAGCACGCAGAATACACTGCTGCATCATGCGGATTTTCACGCGCAGGGCGCATATTCCATGACGCTCGGGCTGATCGTCAACCCGGAATCGCAGTTTGCCGAGCCGAATATCCTCTCAGCGATGAACCTGACGCTCGACCGCTCGAAGCTGACGCTCAGCGGCGACGATATCCGCACCGCATCCGGCATCCTGCCGCCCGCGGTCACGCTGCTGAACAAAAGCTGCCGCGAGCTCATCGCGGACGGAGCCTATCAGAGATTTGATCTTGAGGAGGCCGACCGCCTCTATCACAAGGGGCTGCGCAAGCTCCGCATCCCCGAGCTCAATGCAGGCAAGGTGCTCTGCTGCGCGGGTATGATGGATTACGAAGCGCTGCGGCAGGTGCTTGACGAATGGGAATCCGAGCTTGACCTGCATTTCACGATTGAGGAGGTCACGGAGCGGGAGTATGAGGAGCGTCTCGCCGCGAAGGATTATTCGCTTGCGCTCTATGCCGTCACCGGCCCGAACCATGATGCATCATCGGTTTTCTCGGAGCTGCTCGCGGACAGGAATTTCTCCTGTGAGAATGCCGCTCAGGTGCGGGAGCTGCTTGAACAGGCCGCATCGGCCGAGAACCGCAATGACTGCGTGAACATTTACAGGCAGGCCGAGGAAGCGATCCTTGCGGATCACTGCTTCATTCCGCTGTTCTATAAGCAGCGTTATCTGATCTGCAAAAAGGGCATCGAGGATGTTGCATTCAACCCGTTCAGCGGGCAGGTGCAGTTTACAGAGGCCAAATATCTCAGCGAATAGACAATCAAAAACAATCAAACAATCGCCCCGGTGGGATCCAAGGATTCCATCGGGGCGATTGTTCTGTACACGGATATCTGCACTGCTATCCGGTGATGCTGACGGTGATATTTACCTTCGGCTGCGGGCTGACCCACACCTCCGTGGCCGTTTCCGGCAGCGTGACCGTGAATGCCTGCGGGAAGGTGCCCTCCTGCGTGACGGAGATGTTCAGCGGGTTGATCGTCGCATGCAGGTCAGCGGGGTCGATCTCCGAAAGTGCTTCGTTCGTGCCGACCAGCGTGATGATCGTGTTTCCTGCCGGTGAAAGCAGCGCGTATTTGTACTTCGAGGGGCCTGTCATGAACTGAATATCACTGTTCTTGATGACATAGGTCTTTGCGACCAGATCGGTCGAATCCAGCGTGACATAGACCGTTCCGAGCTCAGAGGCATCGGTATAGCCGTCCACCATCTTGATCGGCAGCTCGATCTGACTGTTGATTGAGAGCGAATACAGCGGGATTGTCGGCTCAATCGGCCACGATTCCATGCTGTCCAGCTTTGCCTTATTGTCGGGGCTGCTGGTGCGGATTGTGATGGGGAGATTGTTGTCGCCGTAGCCCGGGAGCGTATATTCGCCGGTGGATGTTGTCAGGCGGATCCGTTCGAGGATCTTGGACTGATCGAAATTCGCCGGCACGTTGGAAAGCTCGATCGTAACCGGAAGCTCCTTGGTATAATAGACCGGGAGATTCACCGAAAAGCCCGTTGCCTGCACCTGAAATGCAGAAGCCGAAACGGAATTCCCCTCTGCATCCACCAGCTCATAGTGGTCGCAGTTGGTGTAGGTGTAGGTGTTGGAGATCTCGCCGCTGTCGTCGATCGTGACACGGATATGGTCTACCGTCGAGAGCTGCGCACTCGGACCGTAGATCTTCACGGAGGGCGGATCGACTGTGATCCCCTCGGTGTCGATGACAACCTCCTCGTCATAGGTCAGGTTCGGGTAGCGTACATCCGCTGCAAGAACCGGAACCTCTACGGTCTTATAGTGATCCATCGTGACCTCCATTGTGGTCTTGGAGATCGAATAATTCTCAAATTCCTTGCCGTTTGCGGCGCGGAGCCTGATCGGCAGTGTCTGTGCCCCGATCGTATCGGTCACGGTTGAATCAAAGTCCACATATGCCACGACATCATTCCGCGTCAGGCCGCCGATCGAGGTTCTGGAGCCTCTGATCGTGCAGTTGACGGTGAGCTTCTTGCCGTCGCTGCCCTTTTCAAAGTCGATGACGCTGAGGTCATATCCGGCAGCCTTTGTTCCGGCGGTATCGACCGTCACGGGGATATTCGACAGCGAAACGGAGGTATCCGGGCTGATCTTCGCAGCGATATAGACCCAGAAGAAGAACGCGATCAGGAATGACAGAATCAGGTAAAAGAGGTCGGTGCGAGTCGGCTTGCGAAAGCGGAACCGCTTGAGGAATGTGCGTGCCGTGCCCTTCACGGCATCAGAATTGTGTTCCGCCATCCGGCTCACCTCCTTTATCTGATGCGGAGGCCGGCTGTCCGGAGCGCGCTGTCCGCTGTGCCGGATGCTCCGTGTGTTCTGCCTGATCGGGATGCTCTGCGAGTCTGTTTGTCCGGGCGCGGCGCCGTTCGGCGGGTGCATGCGTCCGTCTGCGGACTTGCCGTGTTCCTGCATCGTGCGGCTCTGCCGGATGAGCGCCGGCTGTACTGTATTCCTGATCCTCTGAACCGTTCTCTGTCGGATCCGCGGCGGATTTCCGCTTTCGGCGGAAGGGCAGCAGACTGCCCGCATCGTCATTCTGCGGGAGCAGAGTCAGGCGCAGGAGGCGTTCGAGGGAGGCTTTGGTATAATTCCGCGTCAGGACACCGTCCTGTGCGACGGAGATCTGTCCGGTCTCCTCTGAGACAACGATGACGAGCGCATCGGAATTCTCGCTCATGCCGATCGCGGCACGGTGGCGCGAGCCGAGGTGCTTGTCGATGAGCTCCTCTTTCTGGGGCTTTGGCAGGAAGCACGCAGCGGCCCAGATGATGCCGTCGCGCATGATGACTGCGCCGTCGTGCAGAGGCGTCTTGTTATAGAAGATATTGCCGAACAGCTCGGTGCTGGGGAGCGCCTTCATCACAGTACCGTTCATGATCTGCTCGCCGAGCTTTGTGCCGCGTTCAATGACGATCAGCGCACCGGTTGTGGTTTTCGAGAGCTGTTCCGCCGATTCACAGATAATCGGGATTGCGGTATTCCAGCGGCCGCTGACCTCCTCGCTGTCGCCGAGGGTAAAGAGCGGCAGCCGTGAGGTAGCCTGTCCGAATTTTTCAAGCGCACGCCGCAGCTCCGGCTGGAACAGTACGACGATCGCGAGCAGTCCGGAGCCCAGCACATTTTCGGTAATTTTATTGAGAGCTTTCAGCCCGGCAGCAAGGCTGACGAAATAAAACGCGATCAGCAGCGCGATACCCTTCATGAGCTGACCGGCTCTGGTTTCGCGGACAAACTTGAACAGGATATAGACAAGGTAGGTCAGCAGCGCGATATCGAGAAAATCGACAATGCTGATTGAATGCATAACATTCAGCAATGCGTGCCAGCCGTTCCGGAGCATTTCCATTAACACGCGCCGATCGCCTCCCCTCTGCCGTGCGGCGGCCGGTTCTCCGATACCGCCCGCAAAATCTCATACATTATTAGTATAACACATTTTTCGCAGGATTGCAACCGTTCAGGCAAATTTTTCCTATGCAGAAAAATAAACGTCAAGACAAAGGATACAGAGAGGATGCATTATTATTTCACGTTCTGATTTGATTTGATGTATGCGGGGGATGAATGCACCCAATGGGTGTTAATTGTCAGATTTTTCTTGCTTCTCCCAACAGTCCG
>CAMNJD010000508.1 GCA_946540705.1 uncultured Ruminococcus sp.
GCCTGCTTCGCTATGAGTTTGCTCTGCAAACTCACCTCGACCCGCAAGCCTTTGAAAAGGCTTGAGCGAAACTTTTCATATGGGCGAAATAAAAACTATTTGTTTTAACCTTGTTTTTTCCGACCACCTAAAAAATTACATACCCAAAAATCAGAAGCCGCTCCTTTTTCTGTTCAGAAGCCGCTCTTTTTCTGTTCCGCCCATTGAAATTTTATTTGAAATGTGGTATAATGAGAGAGAATGTGTCAGTCTTTATCGAAAGGGAGGCGCGAAAATGCCGAAATTCTTTGATGATTCCTTTTCTCCGGAGCAGCCGGTTCTGACCGGAGACAATCTGCGCCATATCGGCTATGCCCTGCGGATGCGCCCCGGCGAGCGCCTCACGATCTGTGCATGCGGCACCGACCACGAATGCGAGATCACGGAGATCACGCCCGATGCCGTATTTCTGCGCGTCCTTTCCTCGGCACCCTGCTGTGCCGAGCCGACTGTCTCGGTCACACTGTTTCAGGCGCTGCCGAAATCGGACAAGCTCGAACAGATCATTCAGAAATCCGTCGAGCTCGGCGTCACGGAGATCGTCCCCGTGCTGACGCGGCGCTGCATTTCACGCCTTTCCGCAGGCGATTTCCAGAAAAAACTCCCGCGCTTTCAGAAGATCGCGCAGGCCGCCGCACAGCAGTCCGGCAGAGGGATCATCCCCGCCGTTGCACCGCTGCACTCCCTTGAAATGGCCGCAGAGCGCATGCGTTCCCTCGATGTCCCGCTTGTGCTCTATGAGGGTGAGGGCGGCATCTCGTTCTCGGACGTCCGTCCCGATGCGAAAACCTACGGCCTCTGCATCGGAAGCGAGGGCGGCTTTGATCCCGCCGAGATCGAGCTTCTGACGAATCAGGGCGTGCAGGCAGTCTGGCTCGGCAGGCGGATCCTGCGCTGTGAGACTGCCCCGCTGACCGCACTCTCGGTTCTCATGTTCCGCACCGGAAACCTCAATTAGTTTGGAGGAGCCACCCATGATCTATGTCATGAGCGATATTCACGGCTGTCATGCGCTCTTTCGGAAAATGATCGAAAAAATAGAGTTCAGCGAGAACGACGATCTGTATATCCTGGGCGATTTTATCGACCGCGGCGATACGCCGATCCCGCTGCTGCTGGACTGCATGGAGCGCATCAACGTCTACCCGCTTCTGGGCAATCACGAGGCGATCATGCTGCAATGCGTGCTCGGGCTGCCTGATGAGGCGAACATCGAAAATGTCACTGATTATTACACTGACGCGGGCTACGCCGTCTATTCCGCATGGATGCAGAACGGCGGCTCGATCACATTGACGCAGTACCTCGGACTGCCGCCGAAAAAGCGCGCCGAGCTGCTTTCCTATATGAACGAATTTCGCGTCTATGAGGAGCTGACCATGCCCGACGGACGGCAGTTCGTCATGACGCACAGCGGCATCGAGGACTTTGACCCCGAACGCCCGCTCTATGAATACCCGCTCGATGCGCTCATCAATGCGCGGCCGCAGCAGAGCGACCGGTTCTATCCGGAAAAAATGCTCATCTTCGGTCATACGCCTACGCTGACCTATCCGCAGATGCACGGGCGCGCCGAGATCCTGTTCACCGATACATATATTAACATCGACTGCGGCGCGGTGTTTCATGAAGCGGGCGGCAAGCTCGCATGCCTGCGCCTTGATGATATGGAAGTGTTTTACGTATGAAGCAACCGGGAAAGCGTCAGCTCGGCGTGCTGGATCTGGCACACGGCTGGCTGCGGGAGCATGTCTCAGCGGGCGATGTCTGCATCGACGCGACCTGCGGCAGAGGCAATGACACGAAGCTGCTCTGTGAGCTGACCGGAGCGGCCGGCAAGGTCATCGGCTTTGATATTCAGCAGGAGGCAGTCGATTCGACTGCGGCACTGCTCGCACAGAACGGCCTTTCTGCCGAGCTGCACTGCGAAAGTCACGCAGATATGGGAAAATACGCGCAGCCCGGGACAGTCTCCTGCATCGTGTTCAATTTCGGCTGGCTGCCCCGCGGCAGTCATGAGATCTTTACGCATGCGGATTCGAGCATAGCGGCACTGCATGCGGCACTGCGGCTGCTGAAGCGGAACGGCTCGCTCGTGCTGTGCATCTATTACGGCGGCGCAAACGGCTTTTCCGAGCGCGATGCCCTGAACGAATATTTAGCTGCGCTGGACAGCCGGTACTATACCGTCATGCAGTGCAGCTTCCCGAACCGTACCGGATGCCCGCCCTATGCGGTATTCGTCACGAAGGACAGCGAACCGGAGGCGGAGCTGTGAGTGCGCTGACCGTGCTGCTTGCGGCAGCGGAGGAAACAGAGGAGCGCACGAACATCACGCCGGTGCTGCTGCGGTTCGGGCTGAAGTTTCTCGCGATTTTTGCGATTGTCGCGGTCGTGACGGTTCTGACGCCGCGTATGGCAAAGTGGGTGGATGCGTTCCGCGAGAAGCATCAGAAGCCCGCACAGCCGGAGGATCCGCGCTGCAAGGCGGTCAGGGGGCCGTATGACATGCCCGAGCAGGTAAAGGAGGGCTCGGCAGATGAACCGGCAGAGCGCCCGCGCAGAAAGCGCAGACCCGTGCAGGAGGCGGATGCAGAGGCGCCCGTGAAATACCGTCCCAAGCATGCGAAGCCGCGGAAAAGGCGTCCGCGGCCGAAGGGAAGCGATGATGCAGGTGCTTCCGGGGGGATATAAAGGGGACGCTTTATAGTATAGGTTCTGCGGTACAGAGAGGGGAGAGAGATCTTCCCTCTTGTTTTTATGGGTATGTAATTTTTTAGGTGGTCGGAAAAATAATGTTAAAACAAATAGTTTTAATTTCGCCCATATGAAAAGTTTCGCTCAAGCCTTTTCAAAGGCTTGCAGGGTCGAGG
>CAMNJD010000509.1 GCA_946540705.1 uncultured Ruminococcus sp.
TACAATCTGACGAAAAATCTGACTGCGCATCTGCACCACCAGCTCTGTGCGGTATTGCCTTAACCGTTCTAAACCACCTTTTTTGTGCGAGAATCCACCCAAATCTTTATTAGCCCATTTTTTCTGACTGTTCCCATTGCACTTTTCCGCATAATATGTTATAACCGGGCAGTGCCCGGCTCCAATTTTGCACCCATTTTTTCATTCTGCGTTTTTTCTCACTGCCCCCATTGCACTTTTGGGCAATATATGATATAATAGAGGCATCTGCGAAAGGATGAATGTATCATGTCACAAAATCTGCCCTATGAGGGGCTTGCACTGCTTACGGATCTTGACGGCACACTGCTGACGCCGGAGAAAACGCTTCTGCCGGAGGATGCCGCCGCGATTGCCGATTTTCGCGCAAAGGGCGGACTGTTCAGCATCGCAACCGGCCGCGGCAGACAGGCAACAGCAGAATTCCTCGACCTGTTTCAGCCGGATTTCCCGGCGGTTATGTATAACGGCGCCCTGCTCTATGATTACCGGGCAAAGCAGACCGCCGCATCGGTTCGTCTGCCGCAGGGCATCCGTCCGCTGCTGGAGGAGCTGATGCACGAGTTCCCGGAGATCGGCGCGGAGGTTCTGCGTGAGGACGGCGTGTTCGTCATTCAGGACAGCGAAACGGAACGGCATCATCTGGAGATCACGCATGTGCCGTTTGTGATGAAATCGCTGGATGAGATCGACCCGGAGAGCTGCCTGAAGGCGCTCTTTGCAGGGCAGGAGCATGAGATTGCACGCTTGCAGGAATATGTGAAGCAGCCGCGGTTCTCTCTGGTGAATTTCACCCGCTCGCACCGCTGGTTCCTCGAGATCCTGCCGCATGACACAAACAAGGGCACGGCGCTCCGCAAAATGCGGACGATGCTCCCGGAGGGTACCGTGATCGGCGCAACGGGAGATTTTGACAATGACACGGCCATGCTGCTGGAGGCAGATATCTGCGGCTGTCCGGCGGATTCGCAGGAGCGTGTGAAGCAGGCGGTCGCGCAGCGAAACGGTTTCTGCTCCGGAAAGACCTGCGCCAACGGGTTCTTTGCGGACTGGATCGCGGAATTTCTCCGCAGAAACGGCCGGTGAACAGCCCGCTTTCCCCTGACGAAAGGAGCGTGCATCGCAATGAAACGCTTTATGATGCGTATGAAGCGGACGATTCTTTACTGTATTGTCCTGCATGTGATCGAATGGGGCATCTTCCTGCTCAGCGATCTTTATGAGGAGAAAACGTCAACACATGATGTCTCGGCATGGGCTGCGCTGCTGCTGCCGATTGCTTCGGTCATTGCGCTGTTTCTGCTCCGCAGGCATCTGTATGCAGAAAGCGGCTTTCAGAAGAAGTGGCACTATACATACGGTCTGGCGGGCATATGGTTTGTTCTGACCGGCCTTGCATTCATAGCGGAGCTCTGTCTGCTTGACATGGACAAATTCCCGGTTGAGCAGACGCATGGCGGCTGGGCGTGGCTCCTCAACGGCATCGAATACGGCGTATTTCCGGCCCTGAACGGCATTGTCGGCGGCGGTGTGCTGCTGTTCAGCGTTCCTGCCGGCTTTTTGTACCGGAAATTCCGGGAAAACCGTGCCGCAGAGCGCAGCAATGAAGCATAACAGAAAAGGAGCCCCCTGCGGGAACTCCTTTCCGTGTCACATGATGTGATTGTTCTGTTTGATCGCAGCGCGTGCCTTGTTGACGATTGTCTTATCGTTTTCGTAGGTCAGCATATGAGTTGCGCGGATAATGTCCACCCACCGGATCTCAGCGATCTCCTCCTCCTGCGGCACGTAATCGTAATTGCGTGCAAGCGCAAGGAAATAGACGACCACCTTTTGTGTATCCCGCTTCGGCGAATAGGAGACAGTCTCCCGAAATGTTTGATCTAAAATGACATCCAGTCCGGTTTCCTCCTTGATTTCGCGTCTCGCGGTTTCGAGCTCCGTTTCATCACCCTCTACATGCCCTTTCGGAAACGACCAGTGGCCGCTGTTGACGTGTTTGATCAGCAGAATCTCAATATTTCCGTGAAACCGCCGATACACGATCGCGCCGCATGATTTTTCGTGCAGCATTCCAAAGGTTCCTTTCATCTGGTTTTGCAACGGGATGTTGTTACTTTCTATTATAACACAAGTCTGCGGATTTGTAAATCCCTTTTGGACGCATTTTCCATTATCTGTAAAAATAATTTTGTGCGCGTCTGCCGCAGCGGACGCAGAAAGGATGGTTCCCATGAACAGCAAGACCGCATTCAGCGCAGCAGATATCCTGCTGCCGAAGAAGGAGTACATGACCGCAGCATGGCCGGTCGTGGCCTGTGACCAGTACACCGGAGAGCCGGCATACTGGGCTGAGACTGACCGCATTGCGGGCGGGCAGCCCTCCGCCCTCCGTCTGATCCTGCCGGAGGTCTACCTGGAGGACGCAGACGTGACCGATCGCATCGCAAAGATCCAGCAGACCATGCGGGACTACCTCGCAGAGGGCATTTTTGCGGAATATCGGAATGCGATGGTCTATCTCGAGCGCATTCAGAGCGACGGCAAGCTGCGTGCAGGACTGATCGGCAAGATCGACCTTGAGCAGTATGACTATTCCAAGGGCTCCGTGTCGCCGGTCCGTGCGACGGAGGCGACGGTTCCGGAGCGCATACCGCCCCGTGTCCGCATCCGCAGAGGCGCTGCACTGGAGCTGCCGCATATCATGATCCTGCTCGATGATACGAAGAAAACGGTGATCGAGCCGCTGGAAGCGAAAAAGGCTGACATGGAGCAGCTCTATGATCTCCCGCTGATGCAGGGCGGCGGCTCTGCAAAGGGCTGGCTTGTCCCGGCAGACGAGCAGACCCGCATTCTCGATGCCCTGACCGCGCTCGGTACGGAGTCCGGCGAGGCGAATCCGCTGGTCTACGCGATGGGCGACGGCAACCACTCCCTCGCGACCGCAAAGGCATACTATGAGGAATGGAAGGCTGCGAACCCCGGCGCCGATACGGAGCATGCGCCGCAGCGTTACGCGCTGGTCGAGCTGGTCAATCTGCACAGCCCGGCACTGGAATTCGAGGCGATCCACCGTATCCTCAATCAGATCGACACCGGAAAGCTCATGGCGGATATGACCGCAGCGCTGGATCTGCGGACGGATTCAGACGCCGCACAGCAGTTCACGGTCATCCTGAACGGCACCAAAACCGTTTACGGCATCGGCAGACCCACCTCAAACCTCACGGTCGGCTCGGTGCAGAGCTTCCTCGATGCATGGCTGAAGGAAAACGGCGGCAGGATCGACTACATCCACGGTGCGGATGTTGTTGAGAATCTCGCAAAGGAGCAGAACAGCCTTGGCATTCTGCTGCCGGATATGCAGAAATCTGAGCTGTTCCCGACTGTCATCAAGGACGGCGCACTCCCGCGCAAGACCTTCTCGATGGGCCACGCAGCCGACAAGCGCTACTATATGGAGTGCAGAAGGATCAGCGCGGAGGACTGAAGCGGCGGGCTGCTGCCTCCGATCCGGTCGCCGGAATCTGATTCTGAGACTTTTTTCTCACACTCCCATTGCGTTTTTTGCTATTTTATGATATAATGAACAGGGGAAATTTCAGAGAATCCGTGTGCGGGCAGTGCGGGGACACGGCCTGTACACAACAGGGGCGGAAACAAGGGGTTGCTATGCCCCGGTTTTCGCCCTTTTCTTCGCAAAGCGAAATTTCAATGAAACAGGAGAAATTGCTATGAAGCTGCAAGTCTTGCTGCGAACCGGCGCACTCTGCGCCGCTGTACTCATCACCGCGGGCTGCTCCGCCGCGGCAGCCTTTGCCGAGGAGGAGAGCTCTGAGGCGGAACCGGAAAAGGTCACGGCTGTCTGCGGCGATTATA
>CAMNJD010000510.1 GCA_946540705.1 uncultured Ruminococcus sp.
GGGCTCCGCCCAAACCCGCCAAAGGGACACTGTCCCTTTGGAATCCCATTTTTATGAAATGATAGAAGGTACGTGTTTTCTATTGCAACTTAAAGCAGGGGGGGGGCAGGATTCGATGTTTGCGCAGCAAACTCGACACAGCGCAGCGCGGGGAGGCCCCATTAAAAATCCGCCGGAGGCACGTTAATCAGTGGTTCCCTAACAGAAAAGCCATAGTATTTCTGACACGACATCAGAGGTACTATGGCTTCATCTTATTTCACAGACCGTATTTTTTGCGGATGCGCGAGAGCTTGTCGCCGATCGGCTTCGTGAAGATCATCAGAAACAGCAGATTCGAGACAGCATACAGGATCGTGTACGGCAGTGCCGTGGCAAGTGCGGCAGCATATTCGTGCAGCGTGAATTCCTTGTAGGTCCAGACCGTCGTCCAGATGTCCAGCAGCATGGAATATGCCGCGCCGGAGAGCAGTCCGTAGCCGTAGAGCAGCAGCCGCGACTTCATCAGCGGCTTCGCAAAAAATCCCGCAAACAGCCCGATCAGTCCCCACGCAAGCATCTGAAACGGTGTCCACGGCCCCTGCCCCATGATGAAATTCGAGAGCACCGCCGAGAGCGCCCCGACCAGAAACCCTGCCTCGCGCCCCAGATACAGCGCAGAAAGGATCGTCAGCGCGGTGATCGGCTTGATGAGCGGGAGCAGCCGCCCGATCACCGAGAGCGCGGTCATCACCGAGACAAGGATCATCCTTCGCGTACCGAGCTCCCTGCGTTCAAATCCGGACAAAAACAGCAGCAGCGCCAGAACGACCATCAGGAAGCTCACCAGCGCGTAATACTGCGCCTGCACGCCGACCGGCAGCAGCAGCACCAGCGCCGGCATGATCGCAAACGGCAGCGCCGTCCCGAGCATGTGCCGGACCTTTTCAGAGCGGATGACCAGCATCGGCAGTGCCCTCCTTTCCGGCATCCGTGCGCAGGCCGTTGCGCCTGCACAGCTCTGCCGTCTGCGCGACTGTCACGGCGCGGTCGTAGAAGCCGCGGGAAATGCGGCTCGCAGCGGTCGTATAGAACGCATTATCTGAAAAAAAGCGCGTCGGGACATCTGCGGAGATCATCGCGCCGCGGGACAGAAAGCCGCAGCGGTCGGCATGACATGCCGCAAATTCGATATCATGTGTGACGAGCAGCACCGTGACGCCCTGCGCCTGAAGCCCGTGCAGCACCGCCGCAAGCTGCTCCTTTGCATTGGCATCCAGTCCCTTGGTCGGCTCGTCGAGCAGCAGCAGGCGCGGGTGCGTCAGCATGACCTTCGCCAAAGCCGCGAGCTGCTGCTGACCGCCGCTGAGGTCGTAGGGGTGCATTTGCAGCAGCGGTTCCGGATCAAACGGGAAATCCCGCAGCTCCTCCCGGTAGTTTTTGCTGAGCTCCGCCAGCTCCTCTGCGACCGTATTCTTCAGGAACACCGTCTGCACATCCTGCGGCAGCAGCGTTACGCATTCCTGATGCAGCGATCGCCCCTTATAGTCCTGTATTTTTTTGCCGAAAATCTCGATTTTTCCCGCGTATGCACGGCGCAGTCCGGCAATCACGGACAGCACGGTCGATTTGCCCGCGCCGTTTCCGCCTGCAATGCAGAACAGCTCTCCCGTTTCAACGGTAAACGAAAGGTCAGAAAGAACGTCCTTTCCGTTCCGTTCATACCGGAAGAAGACCTCCCGGAAGCGCAGGGCGGGTTCTGTATGCGGACGGGGTTCGGGTTCCGGCAGCTCCCGGACATTATGCGCATACTGCGGCATGAATTTTGTCCGGGCATCGTTGACCGAGAGCGGGCAAGTCCCCCGCCCGCCTGCTGCATGATACAGCCGGACTGCCGCGGGCATCCCCGCCATGACCGGTGCATCCGGCGGGAGCTGCGCTAAAATCTCCGCCGGCCTTCCGCTGTGCGTGACCGTCCCCTGTCCCATGAGAATCAGGCGGCTCGCCTGCGGAATGACCTCCTCCAGCCGGTGCTCCGCGAGCAGGATCGTCACCGAGAAATCCTGATTCAGCCGGTGCAGCGTGGTAAGAAAGTCCGCCGCCGCGATCGGGTCGAGCTGCGCGGTCGGCTCATCGAGCAGCAGCAGACGCGGCTGCATGATCATCACCGAGGCGAGGTTGAGCATCTGCTTCTGACCGCCCGAAAGCAGCGACGGGTCGCGCTCCAGCAGCGGCTCCATACCGAAATAGGACGCAATTTCTGCGATTTTCCGGCGCATGACATCCTGCGGTGTGCCGAGATTTTCCAGTCCGAAGGCGAGCTCGTGCCAGACCTTGTCCGTGACGATCTGCTGCTCGGGGTGCTGCATGACAAAGCCGATCTGTGCCGCAGAGGTGCGCGCATCGAGTGCAGAGAGCGGTGTTCCCTCGAAGGCGACCGAGCCGCTCTGCGTACAAAGCGGGGTCAGCTCACGCTTCAGCATCCGCATGAGCGTGGTTTTCCCGCAGCCGGTCGGCCCGCAGATCACCGCAAAATCGCCGGCATCCAGCGTAAAATTCACATCCCGCAGCACCGGCTCGGCGCATTCGGGATATGTGACCGTCAGATGTTCGACCGCAAGCGATACCATATCAGCGCCTCCTTTCCCTCATGCAGCAGCGGCAGAAACGCCAGTGCCGCATATGCGATGACTGCGGTATACCAGAGCACCCCGTGAACGGGCGGCTGAATGACCGGATAAAACTGCCGTTCGAGATATCCTTTCGCGATCAGGACAATGACCGTTCCGGCGAGCAGCAGCGCCGACAGCAGCAGCACGATATCCTGCCGTTTCCAGCGGAAATTCGTGCAGGAGCTTCGTTTTCCGATTCCGTAGCCCCGCGCCGCCATGCTCGATGCCGTAACGATGCCGTTTTCGAGCGCCCATGAGATCAGCACCGAAAACACACGAATCCCGCCGCGCACATCGTCGATCAGATGCTTTTCACGGTACAGTCCGAGTGCCTTCTGCGAATTCTGGATCTTGTGCATCTGCTGCCGGAACAGCGTCAGATTCCGCACCGCCATCGAAAAGATCAGCGCGAGCTTCGGCGAGAGAAACCGCAGCAAATAAAACAGCTTGTCGCTGGTCATCAGGTCGGAAAACGTGCGGAACCAGTACAGAACCGCCGCCAGCCGGATGCCCGTCACGGCGCCGAACCACAGCGCTTCCTTCGTGACTGCGCGGTTATTGATGAAAAACAGCACGCTTGACCCGTGCTGATTCCAGAGCGGGTTCAGCAGCATGAACAGCAGCGGCAGCCCCAGCGCCAGCGCGTGAAAGCCCCTGTGTCCCGTGCCGTTCCGCATGAAAAAGAGCGCCATTGCAGCACAGAGCGACAGCCCCAGCAGCACCGGATCCATGCAGAACACGGTAATACAGGCGGTCAGCAAAAGCTGTACTGCAACGGCCAGCGGATTCATTGCGTCATAGGTTCTCATGCCTGTGCCTCATGCTGCGGCGGAAGGGCAATGCGGTAAATATCCGCTTCCCCGCCCTCAAAGGTGAAGCTGCGTTCGTATACCCCGCCGTTTTTCACGATTGTCCGCACAGAGGGCACATTGTCCCGCTCGACGGACAGGTGCAGCGAGGTCATGCCCGCGTTCGCCGCGATCTGCAAAAGCTGCCGCAGCATTTCCGTCGCATAGCCCTTTCTGCGTTCAGACGGCCGGACACTGTAGCCGCAGTTTCCGAAATCGCGCAGAAAATCGTTCAGCGTATGCCGCAGGTCGATGATGCCGACCAGGCGGTCATTGCCGTCAAATGCAAAAAACGTGTCGGTCAGCACCCAGTCCGGGCTGACTGTCTCCGCACAGGCATTTGCCGTGACGCTTTGCAGCCAGTCGGCGTACTGTTCGGTGCGGTCGAGCAGCTCCGAGCCGTTGATGACCTGCTCGCCGCTGTCAAAAAACTCCTGCCGGAAGTCCAGTGCAGCAGCCTGCATAGCCGCGTCCGGGCGTTTCAGTGTAATGTTCATACGGTTTCTCCGATTACAGATTGATCGTGTAGATCCATGCGACTTTGTCGCCGTCATGGAGGATGCAGCTTCCGCAGCCAACGGACGGACGCTCACCGTTGACGGTATATGTCCAGCCGGATAGGTCACCGAAGTCGAATTCATAGAGCGATGCGATGCCGCGCACATACGCAGTCTCGACCACATCGCCGGACACGCCGTCCACCTCGATCTGGAGCCTGTCGGCCTTGACCGCGTCATAGAGCAGTGTCAGCGCATTTTCACCCGGTTCGATCGAGAATTCCGTCACCGGCATGATGATGCCGTCAGCGGGGAATTTTTCGCTGCCGGGAAGCCCGAGAATGACATCGCAGCGGATCTCCATTGTCACATTGCCGCCGCCGGTGTGTCCCTCTGCCGTATAGAACCGATCGGGCGATTCAATGCGAATGACCCAGACCAGCGCCGTCACCGCGCAGAAGCCCGCCGCGATCGTGAGGTAGGTCTTGAGGCTTTTCTGCCTGCGGATGATGAAGAACACCGCGATGCCGCCGAACACAGCCGCAGATGCGGCCGTCAGCGGAATGCGGTAGGGGTATTTTTCACGGTCGGAGCGGGTCTGCTCCGCAGGGGCAGTTGTCCGGACGCTCCCGGCAGTCGTTTCCGCGGACACGGTGCTGCCGGTCTGTGCCGTGTGGGAATCCGAGCCCGCTGTGACAGTTCCGGCGGTTGTCTGCGCCCGGTTTTCCGTGCTGACTGCCGTGACGGTGCTGCCGGATCCATCGGTCGGGATCTCGGTCTGCGCACCGCTCAGCGGCGGCAGTGCGGATGTACCGCTGTCTGCGGGACGCGCTGTCGTGTGCTGTGCGGACGTGCCGGGGCTTGTCTGCGGGGGGAGGGCCGGCTGCGTGACAGGCATTTCTCCTGCCTGCCATGCCGGTGCTGCCCCGTGAAACAGATAAAAGCTGCCCGCGCCGCTTTGCAGCATATCAGCCGCATGCAGTGCAAGACACACCTGCACGGTCGCCATTGCATTCGCGCTGCCGTTCAGCACATGCGCATACTGCCCCTCCGACACGCGGAATTGCAGGATGCCGTCCAGAACGGTATTGCCGTTTGCGATAAACCGTCCGTCATGCAGCGCATCAATTCCCAGACACGAAAGCGCCAGCCAGACCTGTGCGGTGCTCTCGGGGTTCTCCGCGCCGTAGCTCTGATAAGCACCGGTCGGAAGCTGCGTATCTGCAAGAAATCCGACACCGCTCTGCACGGCGGATGCAACCTCCGGCCGGTCACGGTAGGGTGCAAGCGCCTGAAGCGTCATCGCCGTCACATCGGCATCGCCGCGGCCGCCCTGAATCGACCAGCCGCCGTCAGGCGCCTGAAGCGACACCAGCTCCTCCGCGATTGCCCCGTTTGTATACACATCGGACTGCACGCCGTTATTGAGCAGATGCAGCGCGAAAATGCGGCTCATGATACCGAGCTCCTCCGCACTGCTGTCGAGCACCTCCGTGCAGACCGGGGACGGCCCCGCGCAGGCGGTCAGCGCGAGGGCAAGGCGCTCCCGGGACACCGGATTGGTTGTGCCGCCGTACCGCAGCTCCTGCTCCGCTGCGGCCGCATAGCCCGAAAGCTGCACATCATACCGTTCCGACAGCACCATTGCATACCAGTCCGGCGAGGACATGCCGATCTGCGGGGTCAGCGTATTGTCTGTCCATTCCTGCACGGACTGTCCCGCGCACTGCGCCGTCAGGATCTCGTCCGCATACACGCCGGGGGACTCTGCCGCATGTGCATGAACAGGAAAAAGCAGCCGGAGGCCGCTCAGGGCAATGCCCAAAGCAAGCGATCCGGCTGCCCGAATTCGGAATGTATCAGTCATCGCGGCGCATCATGAATGCGGTGCCTGCCGCGAGCAGTCCTGCGATCACCAGTGCGGGGATCGCATCGGTGTCGCCGGTCTTTGCACCGGAAACAGTGCCGGTTTTCCCGCCTGTAGGAGCAGGTGCCGCCTTTTCTTTCACAGTGGCCTTATAAACCGGCGGAACGATGATCGAATTCTCATTTGCAGCGCTGATCACGATCTGACCGGCCTTGTCGGTCTTCACCTTGACCTTTCCGTCTGCACCGGTCTTGTATGCAGTCTCCTTGCCGTCGATCAGGATGACAGCATCCGCGACCGGCTTCTGTACGGCGTTCCAGCTTTCGTCAAAGGTAGTTGACATCAGCGTCAGCTCGATCTCATCGCCGACGGTGTACTCCGACCGATCGGTTTTGTCGAAGTAGGTATACATATCGGTATAATGCTCTGCATCCTGATAGCAGTATGCATAAACACGATCGCCGCTTTTCAGGATATCACTGAGGCTGTTTGCGAATGTGTCGTTGACGGTATAGCCAAAGCTGCCGTTGTTTTCCTTACCCCAGAGCTTTGTGACGGAAAGGCCCCAGTCTGTTGCTGCATAGGAATAGCCGGCAGCAGCGCCGCCCTCATAGAATTTATCATGTGACAGGATCAGTGCATCATTGATCGTCAGCGAGCCGTCCGCATCCGCATCGGTCACGGTAAGCGCTTCCTGCGTCACAACGAGCTTTCCTGCATCCGCGATCGAAATACTGATGTCAACAGAGCCTGCGGCCGCAGCCGTGGTTGAAGTCACCGTCGTGACCGTTGTGGTATCGGCAACGGATACGGTTGTTTCGGTTGCAGTTGTTGTATAGAGCCCGCCGGTCGTGGTTGTTTCGGTTGCAGTTGTTGTATAAAGCCCGCCGGTCGCGGTTGTTTCGGTTGCAGTTGTTGTTTCCTCACCCGAAACGGAAAAAGCCGGAACAGCAAAGCAGCTCAGCAGCAGTACAGAGCCAAGGAATGTGATGATTTTCTTGCTTGTCATGTCAATAATTCTCCTTCCGGAATTCGTTGGTACGATCGTATTTTGCTACGCCGTATTTTGCTACGCATTTTACCATAATGATTCCGTCTGTTTACGGGAACAGTTCGGAACAGGTAACCGTACTAATGATATTATACCACATCGGGGAAAAAAAGTCAAGTACCGCAACAGACAGCGGGAGCGGCAAAACAGGAAGATAACCCTCTGATTTGTCCAGCCCTATTGACATTTCCAGCGCACTGTGCTATAATATGGTGCGATTTCGGAGAGAGGGCCCGAAATCGGGAATTTTACAGGGTATTTCAGAGAGGATCGAGGCACCATGGCGCAGGTACACGCAAAGGACATGACCAAGGGGAATGAGGCAAGGCTCATTCTCAGCTTTACACTGCCGCTGCTCGCAGGAAATCTGCTGCAGCAGCTCTACAACCTTGCCGATACGGTGATCGTGGGCAAGGGGCTCGGCGACAATGCACTGGCCGCAGTCGGCGCGACCGGTTCCGTGACATTTCTGTTCTCGACGCTCTGTCTCGGTCTTGCGACCGGTGCAGGCGTCATCATCTCACAGTTTTTCGGTGCAGGCTCGATGCAGCGGATGCGAAGCGCGATTTGGAATTCTGCGATCGTCACGCTGTTCTTCGGCGTTCTGATCTCTCTGCTCGGCATTGTGCTGAGTGAGCCGGTGCAGCGTATTCTGCTGGATACGCCGGAGGAGCTGCTGCCGATGTCCGTCAGCTACATGCGCATCGCCTGCGGAGGAACGGCCGCAGTCGCGGCCTATAACTGGATCAATGCGGTCATGCGCGCACTGGGCGATTCCAAAACGCCGCTGCTTTTCCTCGGGGTCGCAAGCGTCCTGAATATCGGGCTCGACCTGCTGTTTGTCATGGTGCTTCACACCGGTGTCGCAGGCGCTGCGCTCGCAACGGTTCTCTCACAGCTTCTTTCAGCGGTGAGCTGCATCATCTATGCGTTTGCGCGCATGCCGGAGCTTCGCCTGAGCCGTGAGGACCGCAAAATTGAACGCGGCATGATGGGACTGTGCATCCGCACCGGTCTGCCGATCGCCGCGCAGAGCAGCATGATCTCGGTTTCGATGGTCGCATTGCAGCGCGTCACAAACGGATTCGGTGAAACGGTCATGACCGCCTACACCGCCTCAATGCGCGTGGAGCAGTTCATCCAGCAGCCGTTCGCCTCACTCGGCGCGGCACTTGCGACCTTCTCCGGACAGAACATCGGTGCTGCAAAGCCCGAACGCGCCCGTCAGGGGCTTCGCGCCGGTCTGAAGATGTCCACGATCCTCGCGGTATGCATGGCCGTGCTGTTCTGGTGCTTCGGTGATGCGGTCATCCGCGGCATCATCTCCGGCGAGGAATCGGTCGGGCTCGGCTATTTTGCCCTGCGCGTGACTTCACTGTTCTACATTTTCCTTGGATTTATCTATGTTGCACGCGGCTTTCTCAACGGCGCGGGTGACACGGCCTATGCCATGATGAACGGCATCGCAGAGGTCGTATGCAGAGTCGGCGGTGCAGTGGTCATGACCGAGATGTTCGGCATCGGCTGCCGCGCGATCTGGTATACGACCGGCCTGACCTGGCTTGTGACCGGCCTCATCGGTCTGCTGCGCTATCACGGCGGCGCATGGGAGAATAAGGCAATCGGCACAAAATGCAGAAAGGAACATTATGACACAGAGCATCCGCAGACAGCTTGAAGCCCTCGCAGATGAAAAAAACGCGGCTTTTGCCGCAAAGCTGGTGCCGCAGTATGATCCGGCGCAGGTGCTCGGCTGCCGCACCCCGCAGCTCCGCGCACTTGCAAAGTCACTGGACCCGGATTCGGCGGAGGTGCAGGCGTTTCTGCACACGCTCCCGCATACGCTGTTTGATGAGAACCAGCTTCACGCATTTCTGATCTCGTGCATCCGCGATTTTGACGCATGCCTTGCGGCGGTCCGGGCGTTTGTGCCGTATATCGACAACTGGGCGACCTGCGATCAGCTTTTGCCGCCGGTATTCCGCAGGCATGCAGAGCGTCTGCTGCCGGACATCCGGGAATGGCTGGCTTCTGACGCAGAATACACGCTGCGGTATGCGATCGGGCTTCTGATGCAGCATTTTCTGGATGAACGGTTTGATGCTGCGTATCCGGAGTGGGTCTGCGCGGTGCAGTCTGAGGCGTACTATGTGCGCATGGAGCAGGCGTGGTATTTTGCGACGGCGCTTGCCAAGCAGCCGGCGGCGGTCATGCCGTACCTGACGGCGCACCGCCTCCCGGACTGGGTTCACCGGAAAACAGTACAGAAGGCGGTCGAAAGCCGCCGCATTCCCGATGATATGAAGGCAGCGCTCCGTTCGCTGTAAGGCTGCGGTTTGCTTAAAATTTAGGGGTATGTAATTTTTAGGTGGTCGGAAAAATAAGGTTAAAACAAATAGTTTTAATTTCACCCATATTAAAAGTTTCGCTCAAGCCTTTTCAAAGGCTTGCAGGAGTCCAGAGGGCGGTGCCCTCTGGTCGCGCTCCGCAGAGCGCGAAA
>CAMNJD010000511.1 GCA_946540705.1 uncultured Ruminococcus sp.
CGCAAGTACGGCATTCAGCGCTATCATCAGGTTTCGACCGACGAGGTTTACGGCGACCTGCCGCTCGACCGCCCTGACCTGTTCTTCACGGAGGAGACACCGATTCATACCAGCAGCCCGTATTCTTCTTCTAAGGCAGGCGCAGATCTGCTTGTGATGGCGTATCACCGTACCTACGGTCTGCCTGTGACCATCAGCCGCTGCTCCAACAACTACGGACCCTATCATTTTCCGGAGAAGCTCATTCCGCTGATGATCGCAAATGCGCTGAATGACAAGCCACTGCCGGTCTATGGAGAGGGTCTGAATGTCCGCGACTGGCTGTATGTTGAGGATCATTGCCGCGCGATTGACTTGATTATTCACAAGGGCAAGGTTGGCGAGGTCTACAATGTCGGCGGTCACAATGAAATGAAGAACATTGACATTGTGAAGCTGATCTGCAAGGAGCTTGGCAAGCCGGAGAGCCTGATTGTTCACGTTGAGGACAGAAAGGGACACGATATGCGCTATGCGATCGACCCGACCAAGATTCACGAGGAACTGGGCTGGCTGCCGGAAACCAAATTTGCAGACGGCATCAAGAAAACGATCAAGTGGTATTTGGAAAACAAGGAATGGTGGGAGACGATCATTTCCGGCGAGTACCAGAACTACTATGAGAAGATGTACGGCAACAGGGGCACTGTATGATGAAAGCATTTGTGACAGGTGTCGGTGGACAACTCGGCTATGATGTTGTCAATGAACTGAAAAAGCGCGGATATATCGCCATCGGCAGTGATATCCTCGATGAAACTGCTGCCGACTGCGAATATATCAAGCTGGATATTACAGATGCAGATGCTGTGAACGAAGTAATCTTTGAGGTCAATCCTGACGTTGTAATTCATTGTGCAGCATGGACTGCTGTTGATGCCGCAGAGGATGAGGAGAACATTCCGAAGGTTCGTGCAATCAATGTGGACGGTACGCAGAATATTGCGAATGTCTGCAAAAAGCTCGGCAGCAAGATGATCTACATCTCGACGGACTATGTATTCAACGGTCAGGGCACGGAGCCGTGGCAGCCGGATTGCAAGGACTATGCGCCGCAGAATGTCTATGGGCAGTCCAAGCTGGACGGCGAGCTTGCCGTTGCGAATACGCTTGACAAGTATTTCATCGTGCGGATTGCATGGGTGTTCGGCGTGAACGGCAAGAACTTCATCAAGACGATGATCAATGTCGGCAAAACACATGATGAAGTGCGCGTTGTCTGTGACCAGATCGGTACGCCGACATATACATTTGATCTCGCGCGTCTGTTGATTGATATGGCTGAAACTGAAAAGTACGGCTATTATCATGCAACCAATGAGGGCGGTTATATTTCGTGGTATGATTTTACAGTCGAGATTTACAAGCAGGCAGGGATGGATACAAAGGTAACGCCGGTTACTACTGCGGAGTATGGGCTTTCAAAGGCTGCAAGGCCGTTTAACAGCAGACTGGATAAGTCAAAGCTTGTTGAAAATGGATTTACACCGCTTCCTACATGGCAGAATGCGCTTGCGAGATATTTGAAAGAAATATAGGTATAGAGTTCAAAATATTCAAAACCGACATAAAGCTATAGTTTCATGCACAAATAGCCTATAACTTTATATTGAAACCAGTTAATAATTGCCGCCCTCTCATCGGAGTAAGGCGGCTTATGCTTTATAGGATAGCTTACTTTAATAAGGAGATTCATGGTCATGTCATTCCATATAGTCAATGAAGCACGGCGATGTTTGAACTGCAAGAATCCGACATGTCAGAAAGGATGCCCGATTAGCACGCCGATACCTGAAGTAATTCGCACTTTTTTGAATGGAGATATTGACAAAGCTGGCGCTATGCTTTTTGAGAATAATCCGCTAAGTCTAATCTGTTCACTAATCTGCAATCAAGAGAACCAATGTGAGGGTCACTGCATCCTCTGCAAAAAGGGGGCTCCGGTACTGTTCAGTAATATAGAAAACTATATCAGTGATGCATATTTTGACAAAATTGATTTTGGAAAAATTCAAAAGAATGGCATCAAGATTGGTGTGATCGGCGGTGGTCCAGCTGGCATTACAATTGCGATTCTTCTTGCACGTAAGGGCTACGACATCACCCTGTTTGAATCCAGAGAGAAAATCGGCGGTGTTTTGCGATACGGGATTCCAGAGTTCAGATTACCCAAAAGTAACATTGAGCGGTATAAGAAGTTATTGCTCTCTCTTGGAATCAAAATTCGTCCGAATACTTCAATCGGCATTACGATTACCATTGATGACCTATTCCGTGACGGATATAAGGCGGTTTTCATCGGAACTGGCGTGTGGAGACCAAATACGCTGCATATCAAAGGCGAGAGCCTTGGCAATGTGCATTTTGCAATCAACTATCTGACAAATCCTGATGTGTATATGCTTGGTGAGAGCTTGAATGTAATCGGCGCCGGCAATTCAGCAATGGACGTTGCGCGTACTGCAATCCGGCACGGCTGCCGCAAAGTGACTGTTTTTTCACGATCTGAGCGTATTGCAGCAAGTGTATCTGAGGTCGAATATGCGAAGATTGACGGTGTAGAATTTGTGACCAGCGTAGAACCTGTTGAGATTACAGATGACGGTGTAATCATCATTAAAGTCGAACGAGACAGTAATGGAAACCGAAGACGAATCGAAGGTTCAGAGAAGCTCTATCCTGCAACGTCAACAATTATCGCAATCTCTCAGGGACCACGCAACAGAATTGTATCAACTACAACAGGACTTGATGTGACAGAACACGGTCTGCTTGTGACCAATACTTTCGGCAAAACCACTCGTGATGGCATTTTTGCCGCCGGAGATGTGGTTCTCGGCGCAAAAACGGTCGTGGAGGCAGTTAATTATTCCAAGCAGGTGGCTGAAACGATGGATGAGTATTTATGCGGATTGCATTGAAGAGATGTATAATGTTGCCTATACGGAAAGTGAAGTGAACTCTTGTTACCATTAGTCAGTGTGATCGTTCCTGTCTATAATGTTAAGCCATATCTTCGAGAGGCACTCGACAGTGTAATTCATCAGACTTATCAAAATCTTGAGATTATCCTGGTAGATGATGGTTCTACAGATGGCTCTGGTGAAATCTGCGATCATTATCAACATAAAGACAATCGAATTCGCGTGATTCATCAAAATAATAAAGGATTAAGTGCAGCACGTAATGCCGGTTTAGATATGATGCAAGGGGAAATAGTAGCTTTTCTTGACCCTGACGATGCATATTTCTTGGGGTTTATAGAGAAAATGTATCGGAAAATGCATGCATCACAAGCGGATATAGTAATTTGCGGATTTCATTTTTGTTATACCGCAGATAGAATGTCTATGGAAAACTGCCGAACTTCATATTTGATATCTGATGAAACGCTAACCTCAATATCCGCATTAAATTGTCTGATAGACTCGAAAATAGCAGATAATGTCTGGAATAGACTGTATTGTAGTCGCATTTTTGATCACCTTCGGTTTCCGGAAGGACATGTTTACGAAGATGTTTTATTGTCACCGTTGATTTTTGAAAATGCAAACACAATTCTGACAATTAGTAATGCATTAATATTTCATCGCAAACGCCCACAAAGTATCACTACAACGAATTCAGAAAAGAATATTTGTGATATGTTGTATGCGAGACATATGCGGGCAAAGTACATATCCAGCAAAATTCCTAAATGGTTTTCTAAGGATCAAAGGCAACAATACAATGAAAGATGCTTAATATTTTATATATTGCAGTATTTCAGACTTATTGCAGTATCAAATGCATCGAGTTCTAAAATAATACTACGGAAAGAAATAAGCAAATTTCGTTCTGAAATAAAAGGATATTCTTACAAAACGAGACTCAAATATCACTTATTTATGGTAAATCCATATCTTTGTTTTGTTCTGACCAAAATCCATGGTTTCTTGGTTCGACTTGCGAGAAGAATCAAAACAATTCTCTTGTTCAATCGGGATAATAATCAACCATGAGTAAGTCGTCTTCCCGAATCCAAAGTACCAAACGCATCCTCGCCAGCGGCATTTTTAACCGATTTCTTCACACACTGCTTCCGTTCATCAACCGAACGACTATTCTGCATTTCCTTGGTTCAGAATTCACGGGGCTAACTGGTCTTTTCACATCCATCCTGCAAGTGTTGTCACTCGCGGAATTCGGATTCAATACTGCGGTGGTCTATTCCTTATATGAACCGCTGACAACAGATGACCGGCAGGCGATCAACCAGATCATGTCATGGTTACGGCGTATCTATCACATTGTCGGCAGCGTCATCATCATCGCCGGACTGCTCGCTGCGCCCTTCATACCTTTTCTGATTCACGGCAGTTATCCGGACAGCGTGAACATTTACATCCTGTTCCTGCTGTACCTCCTGAATTCCGGCGTCAGCTACTTTCTGTTTGCATATAAGGAAGCGATCCTGCTTGCAGATCAGAAGAAAAATGTTGCGACGAATATCAAATCCGTGGTCACGATACTGGTTCAGCTTCTTCAGTTTGCAGCATTACTGGTATTCCGGAACTTCTATCTTTATATTGCAGTTTTAATATCTGGAACGGTCATTTCCAACTTGCTTGTCAACCGTGCAGTAAACAGCAGATACCCGTATCTGCAAACCCAATCGGCAATCACAAAGGTCAGCATCCCCGCCCCCATGAAGAAGCAACTGGCCGGGCTTCTTATCAATCGCCTATCGAACATCAGCCGCAATGCATTTGACAGTCTGATCATCAGCAGCACGCTTGGGTTGACATCTACTGCGGTTTACGGCAATTATTATTTGGTATATTCCGCCGTTTTCGGCTTTACTAGCATCATCAGCGGTTCCATGCAGGCAAGTGTCGGAAACAGCATTGTTCTGCGCAACGAAAAGGAAAATTATGAAAACCTACTTGATTTTTCGTTTCTGTATGCGTGGATCATCGGTTGGTGTGCCATGACAATGGCGTGCCTGTATCAGCCGTTCATGAAGCTGTGGGTCGGCGAAGAGCTGATGCTGCCGGAGCACACCATGCTGCTCTTTCCGGTATACTTCTACCTCATCAACATGAACCACATCCGGAACCAGTATATCTACGGCAAAGGAATGTGGTGGGAAATGAAATGGTCGTATCTGCTGGAATCTATCGGCAATCTTGCGCTAAATATCGTGCTCGGAAAGCTGTTCGGCATTACCGGTGTTCTGATTGCAACGATTCTTACGATTTTCTTCTGCAACTACCTGATGTGCAATGCAGTGCTGTTCCGAGAGTATTTTCAAGGTGAATCTATTTGGACGTTTTACCGGCAGCAGTTCTATTATCTAATCATTGCGCTGCTTGCAGGCGCGCTGACTTATTACATCTGCCAGCAGCAGGAGTCAATCATCCTGCGCGGAATGATCTGTCTGTTTCTGCCGAATACATTGTTTTTGTTGTCATACAGATTCAGCGCAAGGTGGAAAAGCAGTCTCTCTTTGCTGCAAAGAGCAGCAAAACGATAAAAATGGGCGGCAAAACAAAATCCGCCCATATTTTTTTCCAAAACCCCTTGACAAAGCACTCTTGGTATGGTAACATAGCCTTAAGGTGAAACAACAACTGCATGAGGAGGCAAAGCTATGGACATCTATCAAATCGCAAACCAGATGAAAGCCGAACGCAAAACCATCTTCGACATTCCGATGCGCGTGACATTCTACGCCCGCGTCTCGACCACACGCGAGGAACAGGAAAACTCAATCGAAAACCAGATCGCATTTTTCACGGACATGATTCAGCAGAACCCGAACTGGACGTTCGTGAAGGGCTATGTAGACCGTGTGCGCGGCGAGGCGGCGGAGAACCGCTTGAGTTTCATGCGCATGATCGAGGATGCCAAAGCCGGGCTGTTTGATCTCGTGCTGACGAAAGAGGTCAGCCGATTTGCCCGCAACACCATTGACAGCCTGACCTATACCCGCGATCTGCTGCGCGCCGGTGTCGGTGTGTTCTTCCAGAATGACAATATCTGCACGATCGACACGGACAGCGAGCTGCGTCTGACAATCATGTCGAGCATCGCGGCGGACGAGGTGCGCAAGCTCTCGGAGCGCGTGCGTTGGGGACACAAGCGCTCAATCGAGAGCGGCAATGTCATGGGCAATAACCGCATTTTCGGCTACGACAAAAAGGACTGCAAGCTGACAATCAACGAAGCCGAAGCGGAAATGGTACGCCTGATTTTCGAGCTATATGCGACCGGCGATTACAGCACACGCAAAATTGAACGTATCCTCTGGGACAAGGGCTACCGCGGCCGTAACGGCACGCGCATCCACCACAACACGATCACCGGCATCATCCAGAACCCGAAATACAAGGGCTATTTCTGCGGCAACAAGGTCAAAATTGTCGATTACCGCACCCGTGAGCAGCGTTTTCTGCCGGAGGAAGAATGGGTGATGTATAAGGACGAAACCGGTGAGACCGTTCCGGCAATCGTCAGTGAGGAAATCTGGGACAAGTGCAATGAGATCTTCCGGGAGCGCAGCACCGCGATCAAGACACGCGAGCGTTCGTTCAAGGACAAGAGCGTATTCACCGGAAAGATCTGGTGCAAGGCGCATGACGTTCCCTATTGGCGCACAAGCTACTCCAACAGCGTGTCAAAAGGCGAGCCGATCTATCAGTGGATATGCAGCGAGAAGAAGCGCTCCGGCGCGAAATCCTGCGCATCGTTCTCTATTATGGAAAAAGACCTCTATGAGATGCTCTCCGAGCATTTTCAGTCGATCGCCGGCAATATCGAGGAATATGTGCGCGATTTCCTGAATATCTACCGCGAGAGTGCCCGTGAGGAAAACGCACAGAAACAGATCAACGAGCTGCGCGGGCAGCTCACAAAGGAGAAGGCAAAGCGCGAAAAGCTGCTTGACCTCTATACCGAGAACATCATCACGCGGGAGGAATTCCGCGAGCGCAACGGCAATTCCAATGTGCTGATCTCGCAGCTTGAGGAGGATATTCATGCGCTGGAACTGAAAATGGAGGAAACAATAGACTACGCCGCGGAACTGGAAAAGATCGAAACATACTTCAAAACGATTTATTGTCCCGGTCACATCATGTCAAAAGACGAAGTCGATGAAATGGCCAAAACTATGATAGATCGGATTGATGTAGTGCCTGTCAACCGCACTGAGATGAAGCTGGAAGTGAAACTGAAAACCGACATATCTGCTGATATTTCGTATATTCGCAGCGGCGAGCGATACGCCCGCCGTTCCGGACACATCAGCAAGAAGATGATCGACGCTTACAAGATGCAGTAATGCATTGCGTGCAGAAGACGAGGCGGCTTCCGGTTCCGGAGGCCGCCTCATTCTTCAAATTTCAGCAAGGCGCTGAATCCTGTATCGCTGCGCGATGATTGATCATGGGGCGCTGCTCGCTCCGCTATGCGTTTGCAAGCAAACGCACACACGCTCCGGAGAGTTGCTGATTCTGAACGATACATTGACACAATCATTCAAATATGATATACTATACCTATGATCAATCAGACAGCTCCGGGATCTGTGTGAAAGCAGTTACCGCGGGCTGTTTGGCATATTGCACACAGCAAAGGAGAAAAAGAATATGTTTAATATCATCGCCGAAGCAAAGCGATGTCTGAACTGCAAGAATCCGACCTGTCAGAAGGGCTGCCCGATTCACACGCCGATTCCGGAGGTCGTCCGAACCTTTTTGAACGGCGATATTGACCGGGCGGGGATGATGCTGTTTGAAAACAACCCCTTGAGCCTGATCTGTTCATTGATCTGCAATCAGGAAAAGCAGTGCGAGGGAAACTGTATTCTCGGGAAAAAGAGCTCACCTGTTTTGTTCAGCAATATCGAGCATTATATCAGCGATGCGCATTTTGAAAAGATCGATCTCACCACGCTCCCAAAGAACGGCATCAAGGTCGGCGTCATCGGCAGCGGCCCTGCCGGCATCACCATTGCGATCCTTCTTGCACGCTGGGGTTATGATATTACGATCTTTGAATCCCGCGAGAAGATCGGCGGCGTTCTGCGCTACGGCATTCCGGAGTTCCGGCTGCCGAAGCAAATCATTGAACGATACAAGCATCTGCTTTTATCGCTCGGCATCAAAATACGGCCGAACACTTCAATCGGTATTACGATCACCATTGACGATCTTTTCCGTGACGGATACAAGGCTGTTTTTATCGGTACGGGTGTCTGGCGGCCGAATACGCTGCACATTAAGGGGGAGAGCCTCGGCAACGTACATTTTGCGATCAATTATCTGACAAATCCGGATGTCTACTCTCTCGGAGAAAGCCTGAATGTGATCGGTGCCGGAAATTCTGCGATGGATGTTGCCCGGACAGCGATCCGTCACGGGTGCCGGAAAGTGACCGTATTTGCGCGGTCAGAGCATATTGCCGCCAGCGCCTCGGAAGTCGAGTATGCCAGAATAGACGGTGTCAGATTCATCACCGGCGTAGAACCGGTCGAGATTACCGATGACGGTGTAATTTTTGTCAGGGTGGAGCGGGATGCCGAAGGAAACAGGAAACGCATCGAAGGCTCGGAAACGCTCTATCCGGCATCGTCCACAATTATTGCGGTATCGCAGGGGCCGCGCAACCGGATTGTATCGACGACGACCGGTCTGGACGTGAACGAAAAAGGGCTTCTTGTCACCAACACGTTCGGAAAAACGACCCGCGACGGAATATTCGCGGCGGGAGATGTCGTGCTCGGCGCAAGAACAGTCGTGGAAGCAGTCAATTATTCCAAGCAGGTTGCGGAGGCAATGGATGAATACCTGTGCGGCCTCAGAGTAAAGGAATCACAGAATCAAGTACCGCTGCGCGAAGATTCATAATGGGGCGCTGAACCTCGCCGCAGCGCGGGGAGTCCTCATGATCAATCCGCCGGAGGCACTTTCATCTGCGGTTCCTCAGACTGCCCGCGGATCACCGCTTTGCCGCTTCCTTTTTCAGGGGAGTGGCTGAATCGGGGCGTTATAGATATGGATTTGCATTTTGCATTTTTGTATTCAGCGGTGCAAAAGATCGGTGAATGGGGGAAGACACCCCCTTCGGGGTTTCTT
>CAMNJD010000512.1 GCA_946540705.1 uncultured Ruminococcus sp.
CACAACGACCTCGGCAACAACGACTACCACGTCTGAGCCGACAACTACAACGACCTCGGCAACAACGACTACCACGTCTGAGCCGACCACGACAACGACCCCGGCGACGACGACCGCCACATCTCAGCCGACTGCCACAACGCCCCCGGCGACGACGACCGCTGCATCCGGGACAAGCGCGATTGTCAGCACAACCGGACCGACTGAGACAGAGGCGGCAGTCACCAAAACAAATCCGCTTCGTGCGCTGACTGCGCCGACCTGCGAGGGACACCGCCTCGGCTACTGCTGGGCACTCTCCGTCCCGAAAAGCAGCAGCGTCCTGTGGTTCAGCAGCAATCCGGATGTTGTGTCCGTCACCGGCGACGGCATCGTTACCGCGAATGCAAACGGCTTTGCAGTCGTTTCCGCAGTGACCGAGGCTGCACGGTACGATTTCCCGTTCATCATCAGCTCCGTAAGCTGGGAGCTGCTCGGCGATGCCAACATGGACGGCTCGGTTGACTGCATTGATGCACAGTTCGTCCTGAAGGACTATGTTCACGGCCTGTCCTCCATGACCGGCTCAACTCTGAACGCATTTCAGCAGTGCTATGCCGATGTTGATGATGACGGTCTGATTACCTCGAAGGATGCACAGCTCATCCTGCAATTCTATGTGTATCAGTTGTCGCAGGGTTCCGACTTCTCGGCAATGGGTGCATGGCAGAAGATTCTGCTCTGATGAAACACAAAATCGCCTGCGTGTGAGATGCCGCAGGCGATTTCTCTGTGAATACGAAAGGAACGGCGATGCAGATGACACCGGAAGCAGTGTTGAAGGAATATTTCGGATATGACCGGTTCCGTGACGGACAGGCCGCACTGATCAGCCGCATTCTCGAGGGCGGCGATGTGCTCGGCATCATGCCGACCGGCGCGGGTAAATCCGTCTGCTATCAGGTGCCTGCGATGCTGCTGACCGGCATGACGGTCGTAATCTCGCCGCTGATCTCGCTCATGG
The DNA here is from genome assembly GCA_946540705.1 of uncultured Ruminococcus sp. Taxonomy (GTDB): domain Bacteria; phylum Bacillota; class Clostridia; order Oscillospirales; family Ruminococcaceae; genus Firm-04. Next base: position 1,004 of record CAMNJD010000512.1, read on the forward strand.
AGGATCAGGTCGCGGCGCTGCGCGAGGCCGGCATTCCCGCCGCCTGCCTGCACAGCAATCTTGACCGGGACGCATATTTTCAGACGCTGGATGCCGTGCGCGAGGGTGCGGTGCGGCTGCTCTATGCGGCGCCGGAGCGTCTGCTGACCGATATGTTCCTCTCGCTGACGGATACGGTCGCGATTGCAATGATCGCGGTCGATGAGGCGCACTGCCTCTCACAGTGGGGACAGGATTTCCGGCCGAGCTATCTGGAAATCGCGGAATTTTTGCAGCTTCTGCCGCGCAGACCGGTCGTTGCGGCATTCACCGCGACAGCAACGGAATCTGTCCGTGCGGATATCCGCAGACTGCTGGGACTTCAGGCGCCGCTGGAGCTGGTCACAGGCTTTGACCGCGAAAACCTGCGCTGGATCGTTGAACGGCCGTCAAACAAGTACAAGGCACTGCTCGAGGTGCTCCGGCGCAACCGCGGAAAGAGCGGCATCGTTTACTGCATCTCCCGCAAGCAGACCGACAATGTCTGCGAAAAGCTCCGTGCGGACGGCTTTGCAGTCGGCCGGTATCACGCGGGCATGTCGCCGCAGGAACGCAGCGCGAATCAGGAGGCGTTTCTGCACGACGAAATCCAGATCATCACCGCGACAAACGCATTCGGCATGGGCATCGACAAATCGAATGTGTCATTTGTTGTGCATTACAATATGCCCAAGAGCATGGAGGCATATTATCAGGAGGCAGGCCGCGCCGGACGTGACGGCAGCCCGGCAGAGTGTGTCCTGCTGTTCTCGCCGCAGGATATCAGCACGAATATGCTGCTGATCGAATCCTCTGCGCAGGATCACGACCGCCTGACGCCGCAGCAGCGGGAAGCAATCCGGAAAAAAGATACGGAACGCCTGCAGGCGATGGTGCGGTATTGCAGCCTGACGGACTGTCTGCGGCACTTTATTCTGCGGTATTTCGGGGAGGATTCCCCCGGGCACTGCGGCAACTGCGGGAGCTGCCTGACCGATACGGAGACAGTCGATGCGACCGTAGCGGCACAGAAAATCCTGTCGTGTGTGTTCCGCGTGCGGCAGCGGGGGAGCGCCTGCGGTTCGCGGATGCTGTGTGATATTCTTCAGGGAAAGGATACGAAGCAGCTTCAGGAGCGCGGCTATGCGCAGCTCTCGACCTACGGACTGATGCGGGATATATCCCGGGTGCAGCTTGAGCACATGGTGAATATTCTGATCTCGCGGGGCTATCTGGTCACAGACACAGGGCAGTACCGGACACTGTCGCTCGGGGAGCGGGCGGTTCCGGTTCTGCGCGGGCAGGAGCAGGTCACCATGTCTCTGCCGCGGCATGACCTGAAGGAGACAAAGCGTCAGAAGCGGCTCGCGGAGATGCCTGACTATGAACCGGACGAGGCGCTGTTTCAGAAGCTGCGCAAGGTGCGTGAGAGACTGGCGGCGCGGGAGCACATGCCGGCATATATTGTTTTTTCGGATGCAACCCTGCGGGAGATGTGTACCAAGCGGCCGTCTGATGACGAGGAACTGCTTGCGATCTCCGGTGTCGGCAGGCACAAGCTGGAAAAATACGGCGAGGCTTTTCTGGATGCGCTTGCGAAATATGCCGAAGAACATGCAGGAGAATCGCAGCAGCCGGCCTGAACCCGGACAAAAAGAATCCCGGACACAGCAGCGTGTTCGGGATTCGGAATGTATCATCAGTTATTTCTTTGCCTGTGCCTTCAGCAGGTCGCGGATCTCAGTGAGCAGGACCTCTTCCTTCGGCGGCTCAGCAGGCTTTTCTGCTTCCTTCTTCTTGCCGATGGACATGAGCTTATTGACAGCCTTGACCATCAGGAAGATGCAGAATGCCATGATGAGGAAGTTGATGATTGCGGTGACGAAGTGACCCCAGTTGAGCACCTGACCGGTATCACCGAGCTTGATCGTTCCGGCGACCTCAGCGCCGCCGATGCAGGCAATCAGCGGATTGATGAAATCCTCAGTGAATGCTGTGACGATGTTGCCGAACGCGGCACCGATGATGACACCGACTGCCATGTCCATGACATTGCCTTTCAGCGCGAACTCTTTGAATTCTGCGAAAAATCCCTTGCTCTTTTCTTTGACTGACATATGTATTTCCTTCCTTTCTTTTGCGGCTTTGTCCGCATTGATCACTTTTATTATAACATAAATACTTACAAATTGCACTTGTGATTTCCGACGAAATTGGCTGGTAAAATTTGTGCAATTATACAGAAGTGCTTTTCTGCTTTGATGTATGTGGATGAATGCTCCCAATAAATGTTCTTTGTAAGATTTTTCT
>CAMNJD010000513.1 GCA_946540705.1 uncultured Ruminococcus sp.
CCCGCCATCATCAGCTCGGCGGCATCCTCACCCGAGCTCACGCCGCCCATGCCGATGACCGGCAGCTTGACTGCGTTTGCGACCTGCCAGACCATGCGCACCGCGACCGGGAAGATCGCCGGGCCGGATAATCCGCCCATGTTGTTGTGCAGGATCGGTCTGCGCGTTCTGAGGTCGATGCGCATGCCGAGCAGGGTGTTGATGAGGGAAATTGCGTCCGCACCCTCCGCCTCGACCGCCTTGGCGATCTCGGTAATGCTCGTGACATTCGGGGAGAGCTTGACGCAGAGGGGCTTGCTTGTCGCCCTGCGGACAGCCGCCGTGACCTGCGCCGCAGCGGTGCAGGAGGTACCGAAGGCTGCGCCGCCCTGCTTGACGTTCGGGCAGGAGATATTCAGCTCGATCATATGCACATCGGTCTTGTCGAGCTTTGCGGCGACCTCTGCGCATTCCTCCGGCGTGGAGCCCGCGATGTTCGCGAGAATGACTGTATCACAGGCGAGCAGATGCGGCAGCTCCTTTTCGAGGAATGCGTCGATGCCGGGGTTTTGCAGTCCGACGGAATTCAGCATGCCGGACGGAGTCTCCGCGACACGGGGCGCAAGATTGCCGGTGCGCTTGGTGCCGGTCGTGCCCTTTGTGGCGATGCCGCCGAGCTTTGAGAGCGGATAATACTGCTCATATTCCCGGCCGTAACCAAAAACGCCCGACGCGGGAATGATCGGGTTCTTGAACGGGATCCCGCAGATATTGACAGACAGATCAGCCATTACCAGACAACCTCCTCCGCATGAAATACCGGGCCGTTCTTGCAGACATGCAAAAACTGCTCGTCACCGTTTTTGTCCTTTGTTCTGCATGCGCAGACCAGACATGCTCCGATGCCGCAGCCCATGCGCTCCTCAAGCGACACCTGACACGGAATCTCATAGGTCTGCGCGAGTGCCGCAACGGAACGCAGCATCGGCATCGGGCCGCAGGCGCAGATCAGCGCGGGCTTTTCTGCCGTGATCTCCTCCTCAAGCGGAAGTGTCACCAGACCGTAGCGTCCCGCAGAGCCGTCGTCGGTGCAGAGGATCGTCTTTGCGCCGGTTTCCTCGAAATCTGCCTGCAAAATTGCTGCATCCGCACTGCGGAAGCCGGTGATGACGACCGCGTTTTTGCCGGAATACGCCGCGAGCGGGAGCATGGGCGGGGTGCCGATGCCGCCGCCGATCAGAATGACGCGGGCTTCCCTGTCGGGCAGCGTGAAGCCGTGTCCCAGCGGCGCGAGCATGTTGACGGTATCGCCTGCGCGCAATGCAGAAAGTGCCTTTGTGCCTTTGCCGCGCACCTCAAAGACGATGCGCAGTGTGCCCTGCTCTTTGTCAATGCCGCAGATCGAAATGGGGCGGCGCAGCGTAAAATTGCCGTCCGGCAGCAGGTTGACGAACTGTCCGGGCTGTGCCTTTGCGGCGGCCTCCGGACATTCGATGACCATGCTCCATGCCGCGGCGGTAAGCTGTTCCATGCTGCGGATTTTGTATGTCAGCTTTTCGGTATACTTGTCCTGTTTCATTGTTTCACCGTTCCTTTTGGGAAAATAACCGCGGATATTCCGCCGGGAATTCTGCTGTGACCGGATTTCCGGCTGTACACCATTACGCGCAGCCCCTCCCGCACGATGATCCCGCGCACGGAGGGTCTGCTGCAAGCGCTGCCGTCTGTCTTGCAGTCTTTGGTGCCGGGCTCAGACAGCAGACGCATCGGATTATTTCAGGTTGATATATGCGGTGAGGTCCTCACGCATGCGGAGTGCCTCTCTGCGGGCAGCACCGGCGAAGTCCCGCTCATCGCAGCCCTCCTTCTTGTATGCACAGAGGATTGCGCGGGAGCTGTTGACGATCGCGCCCAGGCCGTTTTCGTCAAAGCCGCCTGCGATGCCCTGCGCACCGCCGCCCTGTGCGCCGTAGCCCGGCACGAGGAACATGGTGTGCGGCATGCGCTTTCTGAGCTCTGTGAGCTGCTCGGGGTAGGTCGCGCCGACAACTGCGCCGACAGCACTGTAGCCGAACTGTCCCACCGTATCTGCGCCCCATTCCTCACACTTGTCGCCCATTCTCGCATAGAGCGGGACGCCGTCGATCAGGAGATCCTGAAATTCGCCGGAGGAGGGATTCGAGGTCTTGCAGAGCACAAAGATGCCCTTGTCATTTGCGCGGCAGACGTTCAGCAGGGGAGAAATGCCGTCCGTGCCGAGGTAGCCGTTGACGGTCAGAGCATCTGCACCGAACGGCTCATATTCGCATTCACCGATCCGGACAGAGCCCAGGTGCGCGGCAGTATAGGCCTCCATTGTCGCGCCGATATCGTTGCGCTTGCCGTCGGTGATGACATACATGCCTTTGAGGCGCGCATAGCGGATCGTGCGCTCCATGGTTTTGACGCCGTGATGCCCGTACATCTCGTAATATGCCGCCTGCAATTTGACCGCAGGCACAATATCGCAGAGTGCGTCGATCAGCATCTGGTTGTAGCGGAAGATCGCCTTTGCGGCGGCCTTCAGGGTTTCGCCGTCCTCATCGAGGAAGCTGCGCCGCAGATATTCCGGGACATAGTCGAGCTTCGGATCGAGGCCCGCAACGGTCGGGTTTTTCATCTCAATGATTTTTGTGATTAAGCGATCGAAAGACATGGTCTGCCTCCTGTGATCTGAATTTTTGCATGTTCCTGCCTGCCGCAGTACATACAATTTTATTATAGCACATTCTGCCGAAAAACGCAATGGGAGCTGAAAGAAAAATCTGCGGCAAGGCCGCATGGGGCAAAGTATACAAACGCTGCGGCCGGATTTTGTGCAGTTCGCAGAAACTTTCGGAAAGATGTAACATTTTCCGGAAATAGGGTACTTATACAGTAAAAGACATGCTTTGCATGACACACGCTGCTTATGGATACTCTGCACAGGAAAGGCTGGTGAAATTTGTGTGGTCTGCGCGTTGCCATTTGGCGGGGAGTGTGTTATACTATAGCTAAAGGCAGGCAAGGCTGCCTTCTCAGAACACAAAAGGAGGGATTATTATGATGAAAAAGATTCTTGCGATGCTGAGCGCTGCGGTGCTGGGCTGCTGCATGCTCACAGCACCGGCCTTTGCGGCAGATGAAGCCGCGCAGGAAACCGAACAGACCTACCGGCTTGGCGATGTGGACATGGACGGAGAAATCACCGCAAGGGATGCGCTGATTGTCCTTCGGGCATATACCATG
>CAMNJD010000514.1 GCA_946540705.1 uncultured Ruminococcus sp.
GAAAAGGCTTGAGCGAAACTTTTCATATGGGCGAAATTAAAACTATTTGTTTTAACCTTATTTTTCCGACCACCTAAAAAATTACATACCAAAAAAAATCAACAGTAAGACAACATCAGCGCAATGTCAGCGCCGGGCACTGCCGCAAAAGTTTTTGGCCGGGCTTTTTCAAAAGCCCGCAGGTCAGGGGGCAGAGCTCGCCCCGCCCGGGAGAAGACACGGCCATAAAAAAGCACTCCGCTGCCGTCAAAAACAGCGGAGTGCTTCTGATAATCAGTGCTTGCAGGGATCACGCCATCTTGTCGCCGGGCTGAAGTCCGCCGAGCTCGAAGAACTGCTTTTCTGCTGCGAGCGAGCAGCCTGCGATGAACTCTCTGTCGCCGTCGATCGGGCTGTACTCGATCTTCAGGACGCCGGGCTCTGTGCAGAGTGACGCGAAAAACTGCTCAAGATACGCTTTCTGCTCATCATTGATGCGGAATTTCTGGAGCACGACACGCGAGGTGCGGTGCCCGATGCAGAGATTGTAGATCAGTATGGCGAGCTTGCGGAGCTGGAAGTTCATGATCTCGACGATCTGCGCATTGCCGTCTGTATAAGCCTGATTTGCCTCATCGACCGTCCATTCCTTTCCGGTCGCCTTCTGCATCTTTTGCAGCACGATCGGCGCAGCCATTTCCGCATGGACAGAGCCGTCCGGATAGCTCTCAGCCTTCTCGCCGCCCGGGCAGAGCACGATGCGGTCCACCAGCGCGGTGTTCGCGTAGATGCCGCCGACCAGCGCATACTCCGCAACGGTCGCGAAGTGGAAGTTCGCGCCGCCGTACAGCAGGAGCTGCTCTGCGCTGGAATCCTCGCCGTAGCCGATATTCGCCATTGCATACAGGCTGATCGCGTTCGCAGCGCAGACCGGAACGCTCAGTTCCATTTCCAGCAGATAGCAGAGCTTGGAGAAATGAACCTGATTGTTTTCGTCTTTCTCTGCGCGCATCTGCTCCCAGCGCGACGGCACGATACCGACGCCGAGGCCGAGCACCTGCTTCGCATTCAGCGAGGCCTTCCGGACGAGCTGCTTGGAGGTGTTCACGATGAACGAAACGATCTCATCCAGATCCGTTTCATCCGTCAGCATCATACGCTCCTGAGAAACCGGCTCAAGCGCCAGATTGGAAAGGCCGATGCTGACATGATCCTCCTCGATCACGGCACCGAGAATATATCGGTAGGTCGGGTTAATGCGGATCATGGTCTTTCTTCTGCCCTTTTTCTTCGGCTCATCGAGCGCAGCGGGCAGCGGGCCGTTCATATCCTCCAGAATATTCTGTGCGATCATCTGATTGGTGATGATCGTTACGGCAGCGCGGGTCAGGGAGAGCTGTGCAGCGATATCAACACGCGCCAGCATTCCCGCCTGACGGATCGCGAGCAGGATCTGCTTGCGGTTCCGGCGCTTCAGGTCGAGCTTGCTGATTCCTTTTGTTTCCATACCAAATGATTCCTCTTTCCTCGTTTTGTTTATGATTGCGGCTATTCGGTTCAAAAATCTGAAAAAGCACTCAACAGCGAAGATTTCTGTCAATTATTATTATAATTATTTCAGGTGAACATTCTGTGAACGCACGGTGAATGTTCTGTAAAATACGCCGGTGATTGACAAGTCCGATTTCAGTAGATAAGTGCTTTTTCGTGCTTTATTGCAAATTCTAACATTCAGTGCGGCAAAGAGCCCCGAAAAGGGAGAGCAGAATCGGCATACAATAAATGAAGAAAATAATTGCGAACCAGAGCCCCTGCATCAGTCTCTCGGCACAGCGTGCAGGCAGCTCGGACGCGGCGATCCGCCTCCGCAGCAGATACAGTGCAAGCGCGAGCACTGCACCGCCCAGCGCGAGCAGCAGTGCAGCACGAAGCCCCTGTACATGAAACCGCAGCGTGACAGTGCTCTGTCCCGCCGGGATCCTGACGGCCGTCTGGCAGCCGTTTACGCGGCAGACCTCCGCCGGTTTGCCGTTGACCTCTGCGGTAAGGCCCTCGTCATACGCAACGGAAAGCACCAGTGTTTTCGGGGCGTTTGTCTCGCAGTGTGCCGTGTAGCAGCCGCGCCTGTATGAAAGCTCCGTGCCCTGAGCTGCCGCTGCCGCTTCTTCCAGCCGGTCAATGTCAATGCCGAATACGCCGAAGCTCTCGCATGCGAAATCGTGATGTACCCGCACCCGTACCATAAACAGAGAGTCCTCCGCCTCTCCCAGATACACCAGCCCGTTGTTCTGCTTGCCGGGGTAATCCTCTGCGGCGATGCGGCGCTCCGTCATGACCGTGACCGCCCCGTAGCGCGGGTTCCTGAGCTCTGTTCCGGTCTGCGAATACAGATCAAAATACAATGCCTGATGCCCGTTCACGCGGAACAGATACACGATCTCGCAGAGTCCTTCCTCCTCTGTGCGGGAGCAGGTGAAGGAGCCGTCGGGCTCCTGCGTCAGCGCAACGCCTGACATCCGCTCGGGCGAATATTCCGTCAGCAGATCCTCTGCGCCGAGCATCCGCTCCGCAAGCACCTGCTGCACACCGGCCCGGCTGCCTGCGGGCAGCTCCGCGAGCTCCTGCGGTTCGGCATCGGTACAGAGTGCGGTCGGGAGCGTCAGACGGCTTTCCGCGGCAGAAAGCAGCCGGTTGTCATCTGTCCAGACGCGCTCTGTCCAGGACGGGAAATCCGGTGTCTGACCGAGCTGATAGCGCACATTCCAGAGCATGTCGCTCAGCACCGTGCCGCCGGTCGAGGTGACCTCCATCCAGTAGGAGCTGTAGCCGAAGCGCTTGACTCCGTGGAGAAAATCCTCGCGGGTCAGTGAGGTGTAGTGTGCCAGTGTCGGCATGCCCAGTGCGCCGAGCATATTCGCATGTGCATATTTTCTTGTGAGGCGGATGCGATCCAGCGCGCCGTGCTCCGGAACGGCGTCCTGCGCGGCCATCGTCTGCGCATACAGCAGGTCGGCATTGGCACTTTCGCCGGGATACAGGTCAAAATACATCGGGAATTCACAGAGGAACAGCAGCGCACACCCGACTGTACACAGCCGTGCGGACATGCGCCGCGCATGATACTGATGCAGCACCATGCCGTAGCTCATCGCAAACAGCAGCGCCAGCACCAGTGCGATCTGGAAGTTTATCAGCGAGACCCAGAGCGTATGCGAATAGCTGACCAGCAGCCCGCGCAGATTCCGGTGCAGGAGCAGGCAGATGCCTCCCATGACGGCCGGGAGCAAAATGAGCACGGCCGCGGCGATGATGCGGCTGCGGCGGTCATGCAGCGGTCTGTGGTGCCGTTCGATGCCGGTCAGCTCCTGCGCGGCGACCGTCAGCAGCAGCAGCACCGGGATCATCCCCCAGCGCATCGGGAACGCCTGATAGCTGCCGGTATGCCACATCTCATTGACCGGGTCGAGCAGGAAAGCCGTGCCGAGCAGACCGAACAGTGCCAGATCACGCTTGCCGGCATTGGTGCGGCGGCGTTTCTTCCGCAGCAGCAGCGGCATGACCGTGATGCACAGTGCCGAGCAGCACAGCAGCGTTACCTTGTCGGCGATGCCGTGAAGCAGGGGAGTACTGACCAGTGTTTGCAGGAGACTGCCGGTCCGGGCGGAATGCCGCACCTGCAAAAAGCTCGGCAGCCAGACAAAGGCCGTTGCGCAGGCAGCCAGCAGGCTCGCGAGCCAGAAGCGCAGTGCAACAGCGCCCCGGCGCTCCCTGCGCACGGTAAACCGCACCGACACGGTCATGTAGATCAGCACGAACAGCACGACCATGTAGCAGAGATAGAAGCAGAGCAGCATCGTCAGAGAGAGCGCCAGAAAATACGGCAGAGCCTTTTCCCGCTTCAGCAGATACCGCATCGCGATCATCAGCAGCGGGAGCATGGCCATGACATCCAGCCACATCAGGTTCTGATAATAGAACAGGCCGTAGCCGCAGCAGCCGTACATGACGCCGAGCAGCACCTGCATCCCGCCGCGCAGCATCGGCACGCGGAACCGCAGCCAGAGTGCGGCAGTTCCCGCGGAGAGCGCGAGCTTGAGGATGACCAGCAGCCCGACGAGCTGATCTGCGGGGATATCCGTTGCCAGCGCGAGCAGGGAGAACGGATTGCTCAGAAAAAAGAAAAAGACGCCGTAAAACTGCATTCCGCCGGCATCGAGAACGGTATAGCGGATGGATTCCCCGCTTCTGACGATCTGCCGGAGCTGGACAAGCAGCGGTACGGCCTGCTGCTCCATGTCGCACCAGACGATCGTGTTTTCGCCGCAGGGGAACAGCCCGTAGAGTGCATAGCAGATCAGGTACAGGCTCAGTGTGACGGCGCCCGTCAGCAGCGGGAGCGCTGCATAGCGCACGATATTTTTTCTCATGCTTTCAACCCTTCTTGTTTCTGTTTCTGCTTATATCATACCATATCTTGCAGGAAAATACAAGACTGTACGGGATTTTCCCTGCTGAAAAAAAAGAGGCCGCCCGCAGGCAGCCTTCAGAGATAAAGTGGAAATCAGTATGAAATTAGGGAAATAGAAATTGGGAAAATGGGGGTTGAAATCAAATCGGAAGCATGTTTGCTTCACTGTCTGTATCATACCACCCGAACATTAAAATAACCTGAAAGAATCTGAAAATATACCGCTGCTTTTTAAGGTATCGCTGCGCGATGATTATAATGGGGCGCTGCCCCATACCCCGCCAAAGGGATGCTATCCCTTTGGAATCCCGTTATAAGAAAAG
>CAMNJD010000515.1 GCA_946540705.1 uncultured Ruminococcus sp.
GATTGGAGGCGCGGCAGTTCAGCACCTTCCCCCGGCACTGCCGCATACAATTATGGTCACACGATTGATAACCGCAGGAATCGGGATCGTTGTCGCACTCATCGTCCTGTTCCTGCATAACACCTTCATGCTGCCCCTCGCGGTCGGCATGGTCTCTGCCGCTATGATCTATGAGTATATGAAGGTCAACAACCTGCTGCGCTATCATCTTTCCGCAGTGGCCGCGATCTTCTATTCCGCAACACTCCCGATGATCCAGATCAACCTCACTGCGCGCTACCGCCCGATGCTCACCGTCGCTGCGGTCACGGTTGTGCTCTACGATTATGTGCGGCACAAGAAGCGCATGGAGGACAGGACATTCTTTGCGATCATCACCGGCATGTTCCTCATTCCCGGCGCGATGTCCCTCGCAGTCACGCTCAACAATTCCCATGAGCAGCACGGCATGGCTTATCTCGTGCTCGCACTCGGCGGCGCGTGGATCGCTGATTCCGGTGCGTACTTCGCCGGCACACTCTTCGGCCGCGCCAAGCTCTGTCCGGAGATCAGCCCGAAAAAGACCGTTGCAGGCTTCATCGGCGCGATCGTCTGCAATGTCATCTTCTTCATCGTGTTCTGCGGCATCTATGCCTCGTCGATGGCGAAAAAGGGCATGGCCGTCAGCCTCAACTGGTTTGCGGTCGTGCTGATCGCAATGGTCTGTGCCGTCCTCGGAACGCTCGGCGACCTCGCCGCCTCGACCCTGAAGCGGCAGCTCGGCATCAAGGACTACGGCAATGCAATGCCCGGCCACGGCGGCGTGCTCGACCGCTTCGACAGTGTGCTGCTCGTGCTCCCGTTCTTCACGGCATTCGTGCAGGCGACCACGTTCTTTGAACTGTGATCTGACAGGACCTGCACACATTACAAAAGGAGATTCTTCAATATGACAAACAGCGTTGCAATTCTCGGTTCAACCGGAAGCATCGGCACGCAGGCGATCGAAGTCGCCCAGATGCATCATCTGCGCGTGACCGCACTCTCCGCGAATTCCAGTGTTGACGAGCTTGTGAGACAGGCGCGGGTGCTGCGCCCGGAGCTGCTGTGCATCGCAGATGAATCCCGTTATTCTGCATTAAAGGAAGCGGCAGCCGGTCTTGGCTGCCGCCTTTTGGCAGGAATGGACGGCCTGTGCGAGATCGCGCAGCACAGCTCTACCGAAACTCTGCTCAATTCCGTCGTCGGCATGGTCGGCCTGAAGCCGACCCTTACCGGTATCGCCGCCGGAAAGCCCATTGCCCTTGCGAACAAGGAAACACTTGTTGCCGGCGGTGCGCTGGTCATGAAGGCCGCTGCGGAAAAGAACGTCCCGATCTACCCGATCGACAGCGAGCATTCCGCGATTTTCCAGTGTCTGCGCGGAAATCATGCAAAGCAGCTCAAAAAGATCATTCTGACGGCCTCCGGCGGGCCGTTCTTCGGCAAAACAAAGCAGGAGCTTGTGCATATTACCGTCGAGGAAGCGCTCAATCACCCCAACTGGAGCATGGGTGCGAAGATCACTGTCGATTCCGCAACACTCATGAACAAGGGACTCGAATTCATCGAGGCGCGCTGGCTCTTTGACCTCCGCCCCGATCAGATCGAGATTGTGGTGCATCGGCAGAGCGTGCTGCATTCCGCCGTCGTGTACAATGACGAATCGGTCATCGGACAGATGGGCGTGCCGGATATGAAAATCCCGATCCAGTATGCACTGCTCTATCCCGAGCGGCTCCCCTGCCCGACCCGCCCGCTTTCGCTGACGGACTACGGCACACTGACCTTCGCAAAGCCTGACTTCGATACCTTCGACTGCCTGACGGCCTGCATCAAGGCGAGCGAACGCGGCGGCAGTGCGCCCTGCACGGCAAACGGTGCCAATGAAGCGGCTGTTGCGGCATTTCTGGCACGGAAGATTCCGTTCCTGCGCATCGGTGAGCTGGTCAATGCTGCTCTGGAGACACTGCCCGTCACGGAGCTGACCTGCTATGAGGATGTTGCAGCAGCAGACCGCGCTGCACGCGATTTTGTCGCGGCGCAGCTCTGATGCGGCCGTGCAAAATCTGACGGATCTGCAATCTTTTTTCCGAAATTCTCACACAACTGTTTCATAGATTCCATAGGTTCCGGTTATGATGAGCTTACCAGAACGAAAGGAGTTCTTTTTTCAATGACCATTGTTACCGTTCTTGTCGCGATCCTCTGCTTCGGCGTCATTATCATGATCCATGAGGCAGGCCACTTCTTCGTCGCAAAAAAAAGCGGCATCCGTGTCCTCGAATTCTCGATCGGCATGGGTCCCAAGCTCCTGCAAAAAAAACGCGGAGAGACGAAATACTCACTCCGACTGCTCCCGATCGGCGGCTACTGCGCCATGGAGGGCGAGGATGACGAATCCGCAGACCCCAGAGCCTTCCGCAAGGCGCCTGTCTGGAAGCGGATGCTTGTCACCGTTGCCGGCGCGGCCATGAACCTCATCCTCGGCTTTGTTCTGATCATCATTGTCACCTGCATGGACAGCGCGATCACCTCAACCACGATCGCGGGATTCCATGCGAATCAGGCGGGCGAATCCGTCGCTTCCTCGGACGGCTGGCTTCAGAAGGATGACCGGTTCATCTCAATCAACGGTCTGCATATCTTCACAGCGACCGATATCTCCTATGCCCTGCAAAATGACGACTGCGAGGAGTTCACCGTCGTGGTCGAGCGAAACGGCGAGGAGGTCACGCTGGAGCATGTGAAATTCGGCGACAGCCAGACAAAGGGCATGCTCGATTTCTATGTCCGCGGCGAGAAAAAGACCGTCACCGGCGTGCTGAGCTATACCTGCAAGAGCTTTGTCTCGACTGCGCGCCTCATCTGGATCTCCCTGCGCGACCTCATCCGCGGCAAGTACGGCTTCCATGATCTCTCCGGCGTTGTCGGCATCATCGACACCACCACCGAGGTCGTCTCCATGAGCAAAACAATCCATGACAAGATCATGACCCTGCTCGACCTGATGAGCTTCATCACGATCAATGTCGGTATCTTCAATCTGATCCCGTTCCCGGCACTCGACGGCGGCCGCTTCGTGTTCCTCATCATCGAGGCCATCCGGAGAAAGCCGATTCCCGCAAAGGTCGAGGGGACGATCCATCTGGTCGGGCTCTCTGCGCTCATGCTGCTCATGATCGCGATTACGTTCCAGGATGTATCCAAAATATTCCAAAGGTAGACCCTGACATTCATCTGCGGAAGAGGTGAACCCGATGCTCCGGCTGAAGTATTCCTGCCCGTTTCACGGGCACACACTGCCGATTGCGCTTGCGATCATGGCAATGCCCTTCGGTGTGATCGCGGGCGGCTCCTCCGGACTCGGCATGATCGGGATGATCGCGGCGGGAATCGCCTGCCCCGCCGCAGTGCTGTTCGGCTTCTTCATGTACTATCAGCGCCTTTCCCTGTCAGAAAAAGCGCTCTGTGAGGAATGCGAGCAGCCGCTCTGGTATCCGCTTCCCGAACAGCAGATCATGCGCATCCGCAGAGAAATGGCGGAAAGCCGCGGCGGAATCCTGTATGCGTTCGCCGCTGCTGCTACAGCCGGAATTTTCACGCTGGTCTGCCTCGGAGGGGGCGGCAGAAGAAGACGCATCAGGAGACATGAGAATCCGGTTCCGCTCGGGAAGATCCTGCCCATTGCGCTGATCGCAGCCGCCGTGGCCTTTCTTGCCGCGCTCCTCATTGCGGCAAGGCGCCGCGCATGGGAGGATATCGACGAAAGCGCCGTGCATATCATCGTGCCGGTGCATCATTGCTATGATCTCATACGCTACGGCAAGCACGGCCGCAGATGGACGGAAAATTATATTGTGTGCTATCTCCCCGACGGGCGCTATGTGCTGCACAACTGCTACACAGATGTGCGGAACATTATCATCATCAAATACCGCGGCAGCATCCTCTGGCGGCCGTATGATATCCATGCACGGGACTGCTGACGCCTGCGCATAAAAAGAGGGATCGTTATGAAAAAAATGCTCAAAGCGCCGTTCGTGCGCAGGATCACCAAAAAGCTCTCCGAGGAGGAGCAGCACGAGATCGACAGCGCGCAGATGCCTGCGCTTTCCGCCATCACCCCGGAGCAGCTCGCGAAATTCCGCGGCGGCAACAACCAGAATGTCAAGGTCATGCTTCAGGGCATCGGCCTGTTTGCCGTGCTGCTCATTCCCGGGTTCCTCTCAAAAAGCTATGAATTCTGCGCCGCGATCATCGCCACTACGGTCATTTTCGCGGCCGCTGCTTTTGTCATCCACCTGAAATCGAATATCGACGATTCTGCGGGCGTTTCGGTAATCCCCGTGCATCATACCGAGCGCACCTTCACCGGCGACAAGGCAGTCGTTTATCTCCCGGACGGCAAATACCGCATCCCCGTTTCCCGCAAATTCCCGTTTGAACCGGGCTCTGTCACTGTCGTCACCTGCGGGAAAATCACCCTGCTCGACTTCAACAAAAAGGAAATCAGAAAGGACGATTCAGAATGAGAAAGCTGCATCCGGTCAAGGTCGGGGACTGCATCCTCGACGGCAGACATATCTACATCCAGTCCATGCTCAATACCCGCTCCGATGATATCGCCGGGTCGGTCGCGCAGGCAAAAGCGCTTGCGGATGCCGGCTGCGAGATCGTGCGCGCTGCGATCCCGAATAAGGACGCGGTTGCGCTGATCCCCGCGATCAAGGAGGCGGTTTCGATCCCGCTTGTCGCGGACATTCACTTTGACTACAAGCTCGCACTCGCCGCTGCGGATGCGGGCATTGATAAAATCCGCATCAACCCCGGCAATATCGGCGGCATGGACAGGGTCAGAGCCGTCGCGCAGAAATGTCTGCAAAAAAAAATCCCGATCCGCATCGGCGTGAACTCCGGGTCTGTCGAAAAGGAGCTGCTCGCAAAATACGGCGGCCCGACGCCGCAGGCAATGGTCGAGAGTGCGCTGCATCATGCAGAATTGCTGGAGCAGTGCGATTTTCATGACATTGTCATCTCGATCAAGTCCTCGGATGTGCAGAATATGATTGCCTGCTACCGGCTTGCGGCAGAGCGCTGCGATTATCCGCTGCACCTGGGCGTGACCGAAGCCGGCACCGAGCGCATGGGACTGATCAAATCCGCGGCCGGCATCGGCTCACTGCTCTGTGACGGCATCGGCGAGACAATCCGCGTTTCGCTGACGGCTGACCCGGTGCGCGAGATCGCTGCGGCGCAGGATATTCTCCGTGCGATCGGCAAACGCGGCGGTGTACAGCTCGTTTCCTGCCCGACCTGCGGCAGAACGCGCATTGACCTGATCTCGGCAGCAAGCCGCGTGGAGGACGCACTGCGCGGCTGCGAGAAGGATATCAAGGTCGCAGTCATGGGCTGTGTCGTGAACGGCCCGGGCGAGGCGCGTGAGGCAGATATCGGCATCGCGGGCGGTGACGGCTTTGCCGTGCTGTTCCGCAAGGGCGAGGTGCTGCGCCGCGTCCCGGAGGATGAAATCGTGACCGCGCTGCTCGAGGAAGTCGAGAAGCTCTGATGCGCACCGTGCATCCCCTGTCAATCCGCAAATCCGCCGGAATCATCCGCCGGAGGCACCTGATTCAGTGCATCCCGATCATAACCAGAAAGGACTTCGACCGCCATGCAGACGCTGCGTGAATTCCTGCGGGAATATGCCGCAAAGCTCCCTGAAGCCGTCCTGAACGGCAGGCTGCGGCGCGTGCTCGCCAACCCCGCACGCACCAAGCTCTACCTCGAAACCGAATACGACGCGCAGGTGCCGTTCGACGACCTCACTGCCGCCGAATCCGAGCTTGCCGTGCGGCTGAAGCTCCAGTCACTTCGCATCCTCTGCCGCTACGCTCCGGCGCTGTTCTCGGTTGATATTCTCCCTGAGCTGTTCCGGTCGCTGCGGCGCGATCTGCCGATGATCAACGGCTTTCTGGAGGATGCGGAGCTTTCCCTGAAGGAAAATATCCTCACGATCGGACTGATGCACGGCGGTGCGGATATCCTCGAAAATACGCGCTTTCGCGATGAGCTTGCACGGGCTGTGCAGGCCGTCTACGGCGTGAGCATCTCGGTGCAGTTTGCCGGCGATCACCTGCATATCTCCGAGGAGGAGCAGGCACAGATGCAGGAGGCCGTGATCGCGGAGATGCCCGCAGACCGCTACCGCATTCCCGAACCGCCGCAGGCACCCCCGACGCCGCAGTTCTCAGCGCTCCCGCCGGATGATGCTGCACCGGTCACACCGGATCGCCCCGATAAAGATTCGCTCAACATCATCTTCGGTCGGCTGGTCAAGGAAAAGCCCGTTACGGTCGCATCCGTCGTGGAGTCTGTCAATCACACCGACGGCAGCGCAAAGAAATTTGCGATCGCTGCGGAGGTATTCGGCAAGCCCGACACGCGCACCCTCAAAAACGGCAAGACCCTCGTCACCTTTCCTGTCACGGACTACACAGGCTCGGTGCTGGTCAAGCTCTTTCTGGATGAACAGAAATTTGCGGACTTTGATATGAAGGCGGTCGGCAAGGGCGCAAATCTCATGATCTACGGCTCCGTTGCATATGACGACTGGGATCACGATATCGTCATCAAGCCCGCAGCGATCAACTCCTATTCCCCCGACCGCCGCACAGACGATGCACCGGTCAAGCGCGTCGAGCTGCATCTGCATACCAATATGTCGGCAATGGACGCAGTCTCCTCCGCGGAAGCACTGGTCAGGCGGGCGCATGACTGGGGACACCGCGCTGTTGCAATCACGGATCACGGCGTGGTGCAGGCGTTCCCGGAGGCGATGAACACGGCCGCCAAATGGGACGATTTCCGCGTGATCTACGGCTGTGAGGCATATGTCGTCAACGATCTGGACGTTCAGAAGGTCATCGACTGTGACGATCCCCGCGACCCGCAGCAGGAGGTCATCGTCTTTGACGTTGAAACGACCGGACTCTCCCCGAAAAATGACCGCCTCACCGAGATCGGTGCGGTCAAGATCCGCGGCATGCGGATCATCGACAGCTTTGACACCTTTGTCAATCCGGAGCGGCCGATTCCGCAGCAGATCCAGGAGCTCACACATATCACGCAGGATATGGTTGACAATGCGCCCTCTGAAAAGGACGCTGTTTCGCAGTTTCTGGAATTCTGCGGCAGTGAGAACCCGGTGCTGATCGCACATAACGCGAACTTCGATACCTCATTCATCCGGCAGGTGTTTGCCCGGCATCAGATGGAGCATCCGTTTGTCACGATCGACACCGTTGTCATGTCACGCGCTGTGCTGCCGGAGCTTTCGCGCCATAAGCTCGATGTCATCGCAAAGCACTTAAAGCTCGGCAAGTTTGAGCATCACCGTGCCGCCGATGACGCCTATATGCTCGCGAAAATCTACCTCACCCTCATGGAGCGCATCATCAAGGAGCACGGCCTCACCCGCCTCGGCGAGCTGAATACCGTCCTCCCGCCGGTTGACCCCAAACGGCTGCGCTCCTATCACCAGATCATCCTCGCGAAAAACCAGACCGGCGTCAAGAACCTCTACCGCCTCGTGTCATACAGCCAGATCGACCACTTCTACAAAAAGCCGCTCATGCTCAAATCCGAGCTGGTGCAGCATCATGAGGGACTGATCTACGGCAGTGCGTGCGAAGCGGGTGAATTCTTCACGGCGATCGTGGACGGCAAATCCGATGAGGAGCTCTGCCGCCTCGCGAAATTCTACGATTATCTCGAAATTCAGCCGATCGCGAACAATATGTTCATGCTGCGGAGCGATAAATTCCCTGCGCAGACCGAAGAAGATCTGCGCAATTATAACCGCAGGGTGCTTGAGATCGGCGACCGCTGCGGCATCCCTGTCGTCGCGACCTGCGATGTGCATTTCATGGACGAAAAGGACGGCATCTACCGGCAGATCCTGCAATCCGGCTCCGGCTTCTCCGATACCGGCGAACAGGCGCCGCTTTATCTGCGCACGACCGATGAAATGCTCGAGGAATTCGACTATCTCGGCGCAGACCGTGCCTATGAGGTCGTTGTGAAGAACACCAACGCGATCGCGGATAAGATCGACCGCTGCCACGCGATCCCCAAGGGAACCTTTACCCCGTCCATCCCCGGCGCGGAGGAGGATCTCATCCGCATCACCACCGAAAAGGCCAAGAGCATCTACGGCGACCCGCTGCCGGAGCTTGTGCAGAAGCGCCTCGACCGTGAGCTTGATTCGATCTGCCGCCACGGCTTCTCCGTGCTGTACATGATCGCGCAGAAGCTCGTTGCAAACTCGGAAAAGTACGGCTATCTGGTCGGCTCCCGAGGCTCGGTCGGCTCATCGTTCGTCGCGTCTATGGCCGGCATCTCAGAGGTCAACCCGCTTGTCCCGCACTACGTCTGCCCCAAGTGCCGCTATTCGGAATTCATCACGGACGGCTCGGTCGGCTCAGGCTTTGACCTGCCGCCGAAGGCCTGCCCAAAGTGCGGCACTGACATGAAGCGCGACGGACACGATATCCCGTTCGAGACATTCCTCGGCTTTGACGGCGACAAAGCGCCGGATATCGACCAGAATTTTTCCAGTGAATATCAGTCCGAATCGCACCGCTATACCGAGGAGCTGTTCGGCCGCGCAAACGTGTTCAAGGCGGGAACGATCTCCGGCGTTCAGGATAAGATCGCATACGGCTATGTCAAGCACTGGCTCGAGGACTGCGGCCTGACCGTCAACAACAGCGAGATCAACCGGCTCGTCGCTGGCTGCGTCGGTGTCAAGAAAACGACCGGTCAGCACCCGGGCGGCATGGTCGTTGTGCCGGAGGAATTCGATATCTTCGATTTTACGCCCGTACAGCAGCCCGGTGAACCGGATGAATCCGACAGCTCCGGCATGATTATCACGACGCACTTCGACTTCCACAAGCTGCATGATACCATCCTCAAGCTCGACGAGCTGGGACATGTTGTCCCGACACTCTATAAGCACCTTGAGGATCTCACCGGCATCAAAATTGCGGATGTTCCGACAACTGACCCCAAGGTGTTCCAGATGTGTACCGACTGCTCGGTGCTCGGCGTGACGGAGCAGGATATCTACTGCAAGACCGGCTC
>CAMNJD010000516.1 GCA_946540705.1 uncultured Ruminococcus sp.
TCCAAAGGGATAGCATCCCTTTGGCGGGGTATGGGGCAGCGCCCCATTATAATCATCGCGCAGCGATACCTTTATCGACAAGCTGAAACGGGAAGCTGTCCTGCACCGGACGGCTTCCCGTTTTTCGTTTGTATTCACCGCATGTAGCGCAGCGCGAGTGCATCCCAGTCGAGTGAGGCGAGCTTTGCGGCAGCTCTGGTGATTGTCTCGCGGCTGCCGAAGGACGAAAACCGCACCCAGCCCTCGCCGCATGCTCCGAAGCCCACGCCCGGCGAGGCTGCAATGCCGTAGCGCGTCAGCAGGCCGTCAAAGCAGTCCCACGAGCGCATGCCGTAGGGGCATTCCATCCACACATACGGCGCATGCTCACCGCCTGTCGTAAAAACGCCGCTGCGGGTCAGCGCATTCCGGATGAGGTCGGCATTTTCCATGTAATACTTCACATCGGCGCGCACCTGCCGCTTGCCCTCCGGCGTAAATACCGCCGCCGCCCCGCGCTGCACGATGTAGGATGTGCCGTTGTATTTCGTTGACTGGCGGCGCATCCAGAGCCTGTGAAGCGGCTGTGTACCCTGCTTCAGCGCCCGCGGTACGATCACCCAACTGCACCGGACGCCCGTGAAGCCGGCCATTTTTGAGAAGGAGTTGATCTCAACGGCGCAGGTCTCCGCACCGGCGATCTCAAAGATGCTGCGGGGCAGCGCGGCACTGCGGATATATGCCTCATATGCGGCATCGTAGATGATGCATGCGCTGTGTGCGTGCGCATATTCGACCCATGCCTGAAGCTGTGCGCGGGAATAGACCGCGCCGGTCGGATTGTTCGGGGAGCAGAGATAGATGAGGTCGGCATGCACGGAATCATCGGGCATCGGAAGGAACCCGTTTTCGCGGGTGCCGACAGAAAAAATGATCTGCCGTCCGGCCATAACGCTCGTGTCATAGAACACCGGATAGACCGGATTCGGCAGCAGAACCGTACTGTCCGGTGCAAAGAGGTCGCAGAGGTTTGCAAGGTCACTCTTTGCGCCGTCGCTGACAAAAATATCCTCCGGCTCGGCGCTGACATTGAAGCTGCGGTAATAGTCCGCGATTGCGCTGCGGAGAAAGGGCTCGCCCTGCACATCGCCGTAGCCGTGGAAGCTCTCCGCTCTGCGCATTTCCTGTGCAGCAGCAGACATTGCATCGCAGACGGCCGGTGCAAGCGGCCGCGTGACATCGTTGATGCCCAGCGGGAGCAGTTCTGCGTCCGGGTTTGCTTCGCGGAATTTCCGGACTCTGGCAGCGATCTCCGCGAACAGATAATTCTGTTCGAGCTTCAGCAGATTCTCGTTGAGCTGCATAGATTTCCCCTTTCATAAAAATCTGCCGCCACAAGGGCGGCAGTGTGATGCGCTGTGATCCTATGCAGCATATTACGCCTTCAGCGTATCCGGCTGCTTCAGATATTTCGAGGGATTTTTCTTCTTCTTCTCCTCATACATCCGGTTATCGGCGACGGTGATGAGCTGGAAGATCGAGCTGTCCTTCGGCGGAACAGTGATGCAGGCGCCGAGGCTGACACTCAGCTCGTAGGGCAGTCCGGCATTCCGGTTGCAGATATCCAGCGCCTTGTTGATGCGTCCGCGCAGTTCCTCAGCAGCATCCTGTGAATAATCCGCGCCGAAAATGAAGAACTCATCTCCGCCGAAGCGGCAGGCAATCTCCCCGCGCAGACAGCTTTCCTGAAGGATCGCTGCGATGCTGCGGATCGCGTGGTCGCCGGCCTTATGGCCGAAATTATCGTTGATATGCTTCAGGCCGTCCATGTCCGCGAACATGACCATGACCTGCCGGTGCTCCGCGGCACAGGCGTCAAAGAGCGCCTGCGCGCTGCGCTTGAAGCCGTTGCGGTTATAGATGCCGGTCAGGGAGTCGATCGCATAGAGCTTGTCGAGCTCCTGCACGATCTCATCGAGACAGAGCAGCTTGCGGAAATTCTCCAGTGTATTGCTGATGTTGATACTCCACGAATGGAACAGTGCGCTTGACATCGGGAAATCGGAATTGACGATCGCGAAGAATCCGAGGCACCGCTCACGGAAATGCAGCGGAACGAAGAACATATTTCGCGTATTGTCGGATTCCGTCCGCAGGCGCGGGAGGATGCGGTCCGAGGTGAAGCCGGTCTCGCTGTGGAACTCGCCGTCGAAATACGAAAGCGGCATGACCATCCGCTGCGAATAGCCGTGAACGGTATAGGTGTCGGCGGGCAGCTCGCCGGTATAGCCGACCTCCTCCTGAATCTGCTTCATATGCCAGTTATCATTGAGGCAGAGGTAAAATTCTTCGCACTTGGTCTTGCGGACAAACTGCTTCAGCGTGTCGATATACTCCGTGAAGGAATCGCACTCAACGAGCGAGCAGGCCATCTGGTCGTGCCGCGAGATATCGCGGTACAGATTTTCCTGAAGCTGGTAGGTGCGTTTTTTGTAGACAGTGATGTCCTCGGAGTCGCCGGTCTGACAGCCGCAGCTTTCCGAGAAGATCGGAACAGCACTGAGCTCATGCACACGCTCGGGATGTTCGCCTGCGATGCATCGGATGATGAGCTCACAGGCCAGAGCGCCGGACTGCATCAGCGGCCGCTCGACCGTTGTCAGCGCAGGGGAGAAATGCCGTGCGTTGTAAATGTTATCGAAGCCGGAAACGAGGATATCCTCCGGGCAGCGGATGCCGTTTTCCTCAAGCGTCAGCACGGCCGATATTGCCATTGCGTCATTCGCGCAGACGATCGCCTCCGGGAAGGGCAGATCGGAGCTGAGGAAGGATTCGACGGCTCTGCGGCCGTCCTTGGCGCGGAAGGTGCCGTGATAGATGCGCTCGGGTTCGATCGGGATATCATGCTCTCTGAGCACCTTCTGGAAGGCTTCAAAGCGCTCCATGCTCTCGGTATTGGTGTCCGGGCCGGAGATGTAATTCAGCCGTTTGACATGGTGCTGCTCGATCAGATGTCTGGTGATCTGCTCCATTGCTGCGGCATTGCGGATGCCGATATAGTACAAATCGCCGAGGTCGCGGTCGATGCTGACGGCGGGGATGCCCGCTTCGCGGATCCGTTCATAGAGCGCATCGGCGAGATCGGCGGAAAAGGTATTGGACAGCAGAACAACGCCGTCGAACAGAGAGAAATTCGGCAGCTCAAAGATATTATATTCGCCCTGATCGTATTTCGGATTGGCAAGGATGCCGCCGAACGCGATAAAGTGCGCGATATTGACATGATGCTGTGCCGCATAGCGGTGAATCCCTCTGAGGATCGACTGCTGATATTCTTCATCAATACCGGATGCGATCACGGCGATCGTGAAGCTGTTGTTGGGCATAGGTTCACCTCGTTTTTATGATCTGCTGTATGTACTGCGGTTCGCCGCAGGCGCACAACCGTCACAGCATATCACATCGTACATAGTATACGGATATATTTTATCATATGAACGGAAATTTGTCAAGTTCTTGGGCGCGTTCTGCACGTTTTCGGCAATCTCACTGATTCTTTTTGTACCATTTGTGCAACCTGCCGAAGATAAAAGCACTGATCTGTCCGAACAGGTTTATAAAGTTGTACAGAAAGATGAGCGAAAAAAGAAGTGATAAATAAACAGTCAATATGACAATCCTGCATTGCGTGCGGCAGCGGAATATGCTATAATGAACTTGCAGGTGAGGGAAGCCTCACCGATGCATGAAAAAAAGGTGCAGCATCCCGGATACTTCACCGACGCCCCCTCTGCCGGTGAAACCCTCTCCTTGATCCGCCGTGCTGCATAGAATCAGGCAGATGCCGGTACACATCTGCCTGCTCAGAAAATCATCGCCCTGTGCGGTGATTTTTTCTGTTTTCATCCGGAGCCCGTGCGCTCGGCGTGTGTGCTCGGCTAAAGCGCGCATTACAAAAGCATACAGAAAACGCCATAGTATTTCTGAGCATCTGTCAGTCATACTATGGCGTTATTGTTTGATCTCATCTGTACTGCTCGGCAAGCTGATAGTAGTGATACAGCAGATACACCGCAGCAATCAGCACCAGGCAGCCAATGACCTCACCGGCCATTCCGACACCGTTTCTGCGCTTTCTGCGGACAACTGCGTAGACGATCATCGCGAGCAGGCCGCATGCGCCGCCGCCGGCCACCATCATGAGCGCATTCTCCACATAGCTGTCATCCACGAATGCGTGATACAGCATGCTCAGCTTGTCTTCCAGCCGCTTGTACCCGATAAACAGCAGCATCACGCCGATCAGCGAAATGACCAGCGAAACCGCATTTCCGCCCGAGGCAGGCTCAGCCTGCGGTACCGGAATATACATCGGAACAGGGATCTGCTGCGGCGGGGCGGCAGGCTGCTGCGGAGGCGGCATATACTGCTGCTGCGCCTGCTGCTGACCCGCAGCCATGGGGTTCTGAGCGCCGCAATACCTGCAAAAGCGCCCTGTTTCCGGGATATCATTCCCGCAATTCATGCAAAACATGTCTGATTCCTCCGCATACTGCCGGATGTCACAGTGTAAAGAACCGCTGGTTTGCCTCAAAGACGCCGTGCGGCTTCAGCTCCTGATAGCCGGTCACATCGGCAGGGAGAGAGAGGTTCGGTGCATCGATCATTGCGGTCATCGGCTCCGGGCAGAAGTAGCCGTTGAAGCCCTTGTCATTCCAGATGATCCAGAATTTGTACTCCGGGCTGACTTCATAGCAGATGCGCTTGCCGGAGGCAACATCCTCGACGATCGCGCCGTAGAATTTCTGGTCATCGAGCTTGCCGAAATCGGCCTGATACATGTCATTGTCGAGGTTCTGAAGCACCGGGCACTTGGTGCCGTTCTTGTATTCGAGGTCAGAGAGCTTCAGGTCGAGCAGGCGCTCGGTCGGCAGGCAGCGCTCGTTGAGCTCGCAGCGCTTGCCGATCGGCACCGTCAGGCGCATATCCTCGGCCTTTGCGCCGTCGAGGAACGGCGCCTGAATGGTCGTATGGGTCGCGACCGAGACAGGCAGTGCCTTTTCGGAGAGATTGATCATTGCAATTTTGTGCTCAAGGCCGTATTCACTGAGCGTAAAGGTCAGCTCGACGCGGAAGCGCAGCGGCAGATGCTCAAAGAACGGGTCATTCTCGTCGTAGTCATAGGCAGTCTTGACGACGGCACAGTTATCGTCGGCATGATGCGAAAGCACCGTATGTACGCGCTTATGCAGGAAGCCGTGAATATGGTTATGATAGGGCTCCGCTTCATTGACCGGGAGCTGGTACACAGCGTCGGAGGTTTTCAGGATGCCGTCAGCGAACCGGTTGGGGAGGTACAGGGTCGGCAGACCCCAGACCTCGGCGGACTGCCGCAGCGTTTCGGGCGTATTATCCGGCGAATAGCGGAAGACGTCGATATTGTTTTTTACATCGCGCAGACGGATCACATTTGAGCCGATCTCGTATGCGATATATGCCTCATAGCCGCCTGCGGAGAGCATAATGCAGGGCGTGCCGTTCAGAACAGTTTGCTGTGTCAGATTCATAATCGGATTCCTCCTTCGCATTTGTGCAATAGCCTGAAATGCTGATTCTCATTCACTTTAGTATAGCATATTTTCCGCAAAAACGCAAGCGCGATTATGTTTTTTGTCAATCTGTACGAATCTTTGTTCATTTTTTGGGCATATCGCGAAGGGCTTTTTGTCGGTTTATGCAAAAAGGCGCCCCTCCGGATCGGGAGAGACGCCTTTCAGTTGATTATTCGTCATCATCACTGCCGCTCTTGACGCTTGCGATAACCTCATCAAGGAGGTTCGCCGGCAGCGGCTCATAGCGCAGGAAATCGAATGTAAACTCGCCCATGCCCTTGGCAACCTGACGCAGATACATCGTAAAATCGTGCATTTCACGGACCGGTACTTCCGCCTGGATGACGGTCAGGCCGTCGCCTGCGGGCTCCATGCCGAGCACTCTGCCGCGGCGCTTGTTCAGATCGCCCATGACGTCACCGGTCTTTGCATCCGGGATCGTGACCTTCAGCGAGCCGATCGGCTCAAGCAGGATCGGGCTGGCCTGCTTCATGCCCTCCTTAAACGCGAGGGAAGCAGCGATCTTGAACGCCATTTCAGAGGAATCGACCGGGTGATAGGAGCCGTCGAGCAGTGTCGCCTTGATGCCGACAACCGGGCAGCCTGCGAGGACGCCCTTCTTGACGCTCTCCTGAAGGCCCTTCTCGATCGCCGGGAAGAAGTTTTTGGGGACTGCGCCGCCGAAGATCTTTTCCTCAAAGACAAGCGAATCGCTGTCGGTCGGCTCGAATTCGATCCACACATCGCCGAACTGGCCGTGGCCGCCGGACTGCTTCTTGTGGCGTCCCTGCACCTTGTCGGTCTTCTTGCGGATCGTCTCGCGGTAAGCGATCTTCGGCTCCTCGAGGTTGACATCGACGCCGAACTTGCTCTTGAGCTTTGCCTTCACGACGTCGAGATGCTGGTCGCCCAGACCTGCGAGCACCTGCTCCTTGGTCGTGGTATCGAGGGTAAAGGACAGCGCCTTATCCTCCTCGAGCAGTCTCTGGAGGCCGTTGGAGATCTTCGCCTCATCGCCCTGTGCCGTTGCCTTGACGGCCATGCGGTAGGTCGGGTTCGGGTAAACGATCGGTGCATAGGAGATCACGCGCTCGGGTGCGCAGAGCGTATCGCAGGTGTTCGCGGCGATCTTCGTTGCAACAACGATGTCACCGGCGACCGCCTGAGTTACTTCGATCTGCTTCTTGCCGAGCATGGTATAGAGCTTGCCGATGCGCTCCGAAGCGCCGGTTGTTGCATTGACCAGCTCCTTGTCGGCGGTCAGCGTGCCGGAGATGACCTTCAGGAAGCTCATCTTGCCGACAAACGGGTCAGCGACGGTGCGGAACACGAATGCGGAAAGCGGTGCGGACGGATCGACCTTGAGCGCGAGCTCCTTGCCGTCCTTGTCGGTTGCCTTCAGCGGATCCGCGTTGGTCGGATCGGGCATATACTTCAGGAATTCCAGCAGCAGATCGCAGCCGGCGGGGTTCGTGCAGGAGACAGTGAACACCGGCATTGCCTTACCGGTACGCATTGCCTCGTGGATACCGTGGCTGATCTCCTCCTGCGTGAACGGCGTACCCTCGCCGCCCTCGTCGATGAAGTCCATGTACTTCATCATCATCTCGTCGTCAGTCTCCGCGACAGCTTCACTCAGGCCGTCCATGAGCGAATCGGCGGTGATGCCGTCCTTGTCGTTCAGCACAATGCCGGTTGCATCCGCAGCAACGGAAACGCCCTTTTTGTCATATGTGTACGACTTCATTCTGCCGAGATGCACCAGCGACTTGAACTGGTTATTGACGATCTCCGGAACGATGACCGGGCAGACCGCCGCGCCGAATGCGTCCTTCAGCGACTGAAGCGTGGTATAGAAATCCTGGTTGGGGTCGTCGATCTTGGTTACAACGAAAAGCACATGCTTGCCGAGCTTCTTTGCGGCATTGAATGCCTTGACGGTGCCGACATGCACGCCGGACTTTGCAGAGACACAGATGATGACGGTATCGCCTGCAAACATACCCTCATTTGCAGCCGCCGCGAAGTCAAGCGAGCCGGGGGTATCGAGCAGGTTGATCTTGAACCCGCCGTATTCAAAGTTCACGAGGGAAAGGTTGATCGAAGCGGCACGCTTGATCTCCTCTGGGTCAAAGTCACACACGGTATTGCCGTCGGCTGTTTTTCCGATGCGGTCGATGACGCCTGCGCGATAAAGCAGTGCTTCTGCGAGAGCGGTCTTGCCGCAGCCGCTCTGGCCGGCGAGTACAATGTTTTTGATCTTGGTAGTGTCTGTGTTTTTCATATGTGAGACTCTCCTTACTGCCGTCTGCGCGCGGGCGGGATTCCGATGCGTTAGATTTCGGACAGGGCATGCCGGAGGCTTGTGTGCCGCATGCTGCACCGGCCGCAGACGAAAACTATGGTCTTATTATACCATGTGTGAAAAAACCTTGCAAGTGTGAAAGTCATTTTCTACGTTTTCACGAAAATCGCGGTTTTGCTTTGTGCATTTTCACGAAAACTTTTTCAGATTTTTGTGAGAGATTAACTATCATTTCAATGATTGAACGAAAGAAAAACGCCCGCCTGCCGCAGGAGGGCTCAGGCGGGACGAAATAACGGGGGAGGATCCGGCACAGCCGCACTGTACAGGCTGCTTGGCAGTGCCATGTCCTGATTATATGATACTGCATTTTGTGCGATTCTGCAATGACTGATTTTATCATTTCCATGCACTTTTCTTGCAGATTTGCAGGGTTCTGATGTCTGCGGCATCTGCATAGAATGAAGCAGGTTTGATTTTCTGTCCGGTATCGCTCCGCGCCCGGCACTGCCCGGACGGTGCTTGACAAGAGCGGTGATCGGGAGTATGATATTATTGATGTCCCAACGATCTCTTGAATTTAAGGGCTAATAAAGATTTGGGTGGATTCTCGCACAAAAAAGGTGGTTTAGAACGGTTAAATAGAATAAGGTATCGCTTCGCGATGCTATT
>CAMNJD010000517.1 GCA_946540705.1 uncultured Ruminococcus sp.
GCCCCCCATTAATAATCCGCCGGAGGCACTTTCATCAGTGATTTCCTAGGCTGACCGCTCTGCCGAACTTCGAGAGCGGCTGCGGCACGAGGGAAAACCGCGCCTGAAGCTGCTCCGCAAACTGCCTGAACGCCTCCGCATCGCCGCCCTTGCATTCGAGCTCCAGCTCCTCAAACTGCTCCGTGCGCTCCGCATTGCCGAGCTGCCCGACATCAACCGCAAACTCCGCCGAAAACGGCGCAGGTTCGTCAAATTCGAGCAGATAACAGTTGCGGATAAAATCCGTTTTCGCCAGAACCTGAAGCTGCTGTCCCGCGATCAGCAGGCAGAGGTCACGCGGTGCGCCGGCCTCCGGGAGCCTTTGCAGTCCCTCGCTGAGCGTTTCCGCCTCAACCTCATATTCCTCCCGGAGCGCCTGTGCGCCTGCCTTCTGCACGTTCCGCTTCATGCAGCAGACTGTGCGGTCGTTTTCGCGCCGCAGCCGCAGCGCCGCACCCATCCGGTGTACAAGCCCGTCTGCCGTATCAAAATATTCCGCCGCCATATGCAGCGTGTCATGCGACCGCCGCGCCTGAGAGCGGTGCAGACAGTCCGCAAGCTCCGCCAGCGTTTCATGCGGGATCTTCCATTTGTATTCGAGTTCCATATCATCACCTCAATGTCCGAGCAGTAAGCGAATGATGTTTCCAGCCGCAGCAAGTATGGCAGCCAGACAAACGATTTGAAAAGCCATCAAACCCGCTGAATAACCGGTCAGTACGGAAGCGCCGATCAGCAAAACTGAATAAACTGCCTTTCCGATTATCTTGTGATTCCTGTCTCTGAACACACTGCCGAATAATGAGGCCATCATCGGAAATATTGTAACTGCTGTGAAAATCATTTCAGCCGGCATTGCCGGTTTGTTAAAAGCATTTTGCTCATAAGCGTAATAATGCATAAAAAGAACCATGATATACACCGCGCAGACAACGATTCTGGCCGGTATATGTTTGACCCATGAGCACAGAATGCCGCCGTTGATCAGTCCGAACATAATAATGCCTGCTGCCTGCTCATTTAACGCATCTGTATTAGACAGTATTATGCTCAGAACACAGCATGCCGCAATGAACTTGGCAAGTGTATAAGACTTTTCCCGCGGCTTTTCACCTCTTTGCAGCGCAGTCTGCTGCGGGGGAGCGGTCACGCCCGGGGCGCTCTCCGCGGGCTTCTCCGCCGGTTCTGCGATTTCAGCGGCAGGCTTCAAAACTGCGGGCGCTGCGGGTATCTCGGTTTTCTGCGGCACAGGTGCCGGGTTCGGCAGAATCAGCGTCTGCACCGCCGGTTTCTCCGGCTGACTGCCCGGCTGTAGCCCTGCTGATACCCGGAGCTGCGGCCGTGCCGGTTCAGGCTCCTTTGCAGCATCTTGCAGAAGCATCTTCTCCTGCTCACTCAGCAGATAACAGGTCTGAATACGTCTGTTCATATGTCACCCCGTATATTCATATTCTCACAGTAATCACCGGCCGGACGCCGTAGGATGCGTAAGACTGATCTGCACCGATGATGCCGATTCCGCCATCCGAAAAGACGACCGGCATACCGCTCGTACCCGTTTCCGAAAGCAGCCACCACCATGACCCGCATGCGAGAATATCCGCCGGCAGCTTTTCGGCATCCTTCCGCTTCAGGAGATGCACAAACATCCTGAAATCCGGCCAGAGCACCTCGCAGATCTGCTTTTTTTCATTTGCGGGAAACGAGGCATAGAAGTCCGTGTTCAGCCATTGCAGCGCCTCCCGGTACGGCATCATCGTCACACACTGCCTGCAAAGCAGCGTCATCATTCCTGCACCGATTTTGACAATATACCAGTCATAGCCGCCGAACCGGATCACATCGCCGGGCACTGCCGCTTTCTGCTCCGGCTTTCCCGGGCTTAGCTGCTGCAAAACGGCCTGCTTCAGCTCCTCATGCTCCGCGCGCAGAGCGCTGTGGGCGTCTTTCAGCTCCGCAAATTCCGCCCGAAGCTGCGCGAAGGCTTCCGGCAGGGATTTCCAGACATTGACCAGCTCTGCCGAATCCCGTAATTGCTTCCGCTCCTGTTCATTCAGCGGAAAAAAAGTCTGATATCTCCAATTCATCTGAAACCTCCGCGCTCAAAATAGCTTCCATCCCGAGACATTGCACTGACCGGCAGAGTTGTCGCCGACTGCACAGACCGTTCCGTCACGGCGCACGGCAGCCGTATGCCGCTCGCCCGCGATCACCGCGATCACTTCCGTCCAATCGCTGACATTGCACTGACCGCTGCTGTTATCGCCGACGGCCAGGACTGTGCCGTCCGTGCGCAGTCCGACGGTGTGCCGCGCCCCCGCAGATATTGCCGCAATATTCTTCCATTTCTGCACATTGCATCGGCCGTCGCTGTTTGCACCGGCTGCGAGAACCGTTCCGTCTGAGCACAGCCCGACCGAATGTCCGAGCCCCGCAGAGATCCCTGCAATATGCGTCCACGTCCTGACATCACACTGTCCGTAGTTGTTTTCTCCTGCGGCAAGCACCGTGCCGTTCCGGCGCAGACCGAGCGTGAACCGGCTGCCCGCCGCGATCTGCGTCACATTGCGCCAGTCTGTGACCGCACACTGATTCTTGTCATTCTTTCCTGCTGCACGCACTGTCCCGTCCGTACAGAGCCCGACCGTGTGCATATAGCCGACCGCGATCGAGGCAATATTCCGCCAGCCCGACACATTGCACTGACCGAAGCTGTTGCCGCCCGCTGTCCGCAGGGTGCCGTCACTGCGCAGCAGAAACACCGAGCTCAGCTTCGAGACCTCTAAAACCTTGATGCGGCTCCAGTCCTCATCGGAAAAGAGCTTGCTGTACTCCTTTCCTGCGACCAGCGCTGTCCCGTCTGCACAGAGTGCAAAGGTATATTTGAAGCCTGCACCGATGACCGGCTGCTTTTTTGGCAGATCTGTATGCGCTGCGGCGATGAGCTGACGCTGAAGTGCGTCATACGCCTCCCAGAGCTTCAGATGATTCTCCTTCAGTGCCCTGAGCTCCTGCTTCGTTTGCAGGTAATCCTCGCAAAGCGCATCAAATTCCGATTTCAGCAGCCGGAATTCCTCCGGCATCCGTTCAAACAGCGCCTCCCGGGCAGCCTCCTGCTTCAGCCGCCGCTTTTCCTCGCGGCTCAGCGGAAAGCAGGTCGTGATGATCCGTTTGTTCATGATTTCACCCAGTGTAATGATTGGTTTACAGAAGTTTCCATTTCCCTGTTCCGCGCGAAAAATGTGCCTGGTGCAAACCGGTATAGATAACCGTTCCGTCCGCACGAAGGCCGAATGTTCCTAAACCCCCGGCTTTCACAGCTATGATATTCCGCCAGTCGTTCACTCTGCATTGTCTGTTATCATTTTGCCCGACTGCAAGAACTGTTCCGTCTGCACACAGTCCGACTGTATGCACTTGACCGGCGGATATTTCCGTAATATCATGCCAGCCGGCAACATCGCACTGATGGGAGTAATTTACGCCGACTGCAACAACAGTACCGTCTGTTTTCAGCCCGACCGTATGCCATGCACCAACCTCAACGGCTGCGAGCTGCGTCCATTCTGAAACTTCACACTGTCCTTGTTCATTCTGTCCGCAGGCAACGGCGGTACCATCTACACGCAGTCCGACCACATGATAAACATTTGCCGCAATCTGAACAATATCCTTCCACTCGGTCACACGCTGAAGCCCGAATTCATTTTTTCCCGCAAACAACACAGTTCCGTCCGTGCGAAGTCCATAGGTCTGACTCATGCTCGCCGCGATCTCCCGCACATTTGTCCATTCGTCCGTTTTACAGCGTCCGGATCCCGCATAGCCCGTCACACAGACCGTGCCGTCTCTGCGCAACCCGACTGTATGCCGCCATCCTGCAGCAATCCGGACAATATCGCTCCACTCTTCGGTATTGCACTGCCCATCATCATTTTCGCCATAGCAATGAACAGTACTGTCTGCAAACAGTCCGACCACATGGTTTGAACCGAATGCAATCTGCGGATGCACGGAATCTGCCCTGTTTTGCCGCGCATCAGTCCGCCCCGGCAGTGTGCTGTTATATTCTGATTTTAACTGTGTATTATCTGCAAGCAACCCGGAGATTTCTGCTTCAATTCTTCGCTTTTCCTCATTCAGGAACAACAGTCTTTCACGCGCATAACTGATCTGCATCTCATTTTTCTCCCCATCAGACAAGGCAAATGCAGACAGTATCACTCTGCCCATACTCAATCCTTTTTCTCCTTCTCTGCTTCATTCAGCGGAAACAGCGTTTCAACACGATCGCCCATTTCACTCAGCCTTTCTCTGCCGGTAGCTTGCGAAATCAAACTTGACAAGGGAATTCACAAAGGTCACAAAATCATTGGTATCAACGATGAGCTTGGCCGCGGATTCCTGATCGAGCCGAAGCAGGAAGTCTGCGGGATAGCGCGCCTCAATGTAGTAGCCGTTCAGCTCACTGGCAAAGGGGATCCAGCTCCGGAAATGCTCATCGTCCTGCATCGCCTGCTTGCAGAGCCACGGGAGGTTGTGGCCGTCATAGAGCCGGTGCCGCCGCCAGAGCAGATACCCTTTCAGCGCCTTCTCCATGCTCTGCTGGCAGTGAAATGAGATCAGATTCAGACAACGGTCATCGTCCAGCAGGAGCTTCGCCGCCCGCAGGTCGATTGCGGCATAATACAGCCAGTCAAAATATCGCTTGCTGTCTCCCTCACGGTATCCTCTAGCCATACAGCACACTCCCATCCTCTCTGATTGACCAGGCAAAGGTGCGCGGATCCTGCGAAAGCGTGTTCCATTCGCTCTCCTTGTAGAGCACCAGATCATAGGGGCATTCGCTGTCTACAGCGGTATAAAGGTAGCATTCGAGCTCGGAGATGCTCCTGGTGTCATCGGAAACGATCAGTGCCAGCTTGAAGCTCGCCAGCTTGTTGGTCGCGTGGTTGGTTTTGTGGCTGATGAGGTAGATGCGGAGCGGCTTGCCCAGCTCGGCGATCTCGTCCGCCACGGCCTGAATCTCAGGGTAGATCATCGTGATTTCCTCCTTTTTCCGACCGGAGTATGCTCCGGATCTTTCTGGGTTTCCTGTTTTGTGCTCACGCTGTCATCATCGTATTTCTGTCGCTATTTGTGATACTTTCCGCCGGTGCTGATCTGGAATGCGCGGTAGATCTGCTCTGCCAGCAGCACCCGTGCAAGCTGATGCGTGAAGGTCATTTTCGACATCGAAAAGCGCATCGCTGCGGCCTGCTTCACGCTCTCATGCAGCCCGAAGCTCGAACCGATCACAAAGCTCAGTGCGCTGTCGCCGGACACCGCAGCCCGGTCAAGATATCCCGCGAACTCCTCGCTCGAAAGCTGCTTTCCCTCAATGCACATTGCGATGATCTTCCCCCTGCACGCCTGCATGACTGCACGGCTCTCGTTCAGCAGCGCCGCCGCGATCTCAGCCTCCGACGGAGACTCCGGCAGCCGCGATTCGTTCAGCTCCGTCACCGTAAATTTGCAGTACCGCCCCAGACGCTTTTCGTACTCCGCAAACGCCTCGCGCAGCCATTTTTCCTTCAGCGTCCCGACGGTCACAAGCTGTATCTGCATCAAAACGCGATCATCCTCCCGTCCTCCGGCTTCGCGACATCGAGCAGGTAATCCTGCCCGCAGACCAACCCGCTGAGCGCGGCGGTCACGGTCTGTGCCGCTTTCTCCGGCGTATTGTTGTGCTCACTGAGATGCCCCAGCACCAGATGCACCGTTCCGTTCTGCACCAGATACCGCGCAAGCTCGCCGCTCTGGTCATTCGACAGATGCCCGAAATTTGAGCTGATGCGCCGTTTCAGACAGTCCGGATACGGCCCTGTGCGCAGCATTTGTTCATCGTAGTTCGCTTCGAGCAGCACCAGCCGGCAGCCCCGCAGCGCCGCCTGCACATCCTCCGGTGCATGTCCGAGATCGGTGCAGACCGCGCAGCTCTGACCGTCCGGCAGATCAATGCGGTAGCCGCAGCTCTGCAC
Source organism: uncultured Ruminococcus sp. (assembly GCA_946540705.1). Lineage (GTDB taxonomy): Bacteria > Bacillota > Clostridia > Oscillospirales > Ruminococcaceae > Firm-04. The sequence continues at coordinate 6,060 of CAMNJD010000517.1, forward strand.
CGTGTCGTGCGATGTCGCAAAGGGTGTCAGCGTCATGCCGCAGACTGAAACCGGATCCGTCAATGCCCGGAGATCCGCCTCCGGCTCAATGAAATGTGCTGCAAGCAGTTGATCCCGCGTCTGCGGCTGCGCATAGACTGCGATGCCCGTCTGACGGGCGAACACGCGCAGGCCGCTCACATGGTCGGAGTGATCGTGCGTCACGAAAACAGCCTGCACCGCACTGAGCGGGATGCCCGCACGGGTCAGCGCGTCCCGCAGTCTCTTCGCGGATACCCCCGCGTCAATCAGAACACCGCCTGACGGTGTGCCGATAAACGCTGCATTGCCCTTGCTCGAACTGAACAGCGGATAGATTCTTGCCATAGATTTTTCAAGTCCTTACGTGATTTCTATTGATATCAAAAAGCAAAAGCAGGACGAATTTTCCTCCGCCCTGCTGCTTGTTTACTCAGATTTTATACCGCATCCTGACGGGTGATCTGCGCATGCTCATGATGCACCGGATCCTGTGGAAACGTTTTTTTTTCAATGCACGCACCGAGCGCACGCAGCTTGCCCTCCATATCGGCATAGCCGCGCTCGATATGATAAATGTCCTCGATCGTTGTGACACCGCTTGCTGCAAGCCCCGCGATCATCAGTGCTGCGCCTGCACGCAGATCACATGCCTTCACCGGTGCGCCGGTCAGGTGTCCGGTGCCTTCAATGACCGCGACCTTACCGTCCACCTGAATGTCCGCGCCCATTCTGCGCAGCTCGTCCACATACTGGAAGCGCTGCTCGGACACGCCCTCCTTGATCATGCTCGTACCCTCCGCCAGACAGAGCAGTGCGGAGATTTGCGGCTGCATATCGGTCGGGAAGCCCGGATGCGGGCGGGTCTTGATGCTGGTCTTGACCAGCGGGCCGTCTACGGAAACGCGCACGGCATCGTCAAACTGCTCGATCTTGACGCCGATCTTCTCCATGACGCTGATGATCGACTCCAGATGCTTCGGGATGACGTTTTTGACCAGCACATTGCCGCCGGTCGCTGCTGCGGCGACCATATAAGTACCCGCCTCGATCTGGTCGGGGATGACGGCATAGCTGGTGCCGCGGAGGTACTTCGTGCCGCGAATTTTGATGGTATCGGTGCCGGCGCCCATGATATCGGCGCCCATAGAATTCAAAAAGCTCGCAAGATCAACGATATGCGGCTCCTTCGCTGCATTCTCGATGATTGTCAGACCGTCGGCCTTGACGGCAGCAAGGATCGTATTCATCGTTGCGCCGACCGTCACGCAGTCAAAGAAGATCTGCGTACCCTGAAGGCCGTTTTCGCCGGTCGTGATATCGACCATGCCCTGCTCCAGACGGGTCTGTGCGCCGAGCTTGCGGAAGGCCTTGGTATGCTGGTCGATCGGACGGTCGCCCAGGGGGCATCCGCCGGGCATCGAAACGCGGCAGTGACCGAAGCGCCCCAGAAGCGCACCCATGAAATAATAGGACGCACGCATCCGCCGCGCACTTTCATACGGCACGGTTGAGCTCTGTACGCCTCTTGTGTCGATGCGGTAGGTATGCGGCGCCATATAAGTGACCTCCGCACCCAGCTCACGCAGAATGCGCAGGCTGATCTCCACATCGCTGATCTCCGGAACATTCTCGATGATACACGGCTCATCGGACAGGAGGGTCGCGGGCAGAATTGCAACAACTGCATTCTTGGCACCGCTGATCTCCACCTCACCGCGCAGGGTGCGTCCGCCCTTGATGACAAATTTTTTCGGTGTCTTCACGGTCTGTTCTCCTTGTTCTTCACATATTTTCTCTATCGGTTTGATCAGCGTCGTTTTTTCTGTGTGTGACGCTGCGGTTTCCTTACCTGTTTCCAAACGGCTCCATCATCCTTCTATACGTTTATGGTCTGTATGATCTGTTTCAATATTCTGCGGCCGCAGGCACTCAGTCTGCGGAGGGGACAAACGGCTTGCCCTCGGCGGTCAGCCATGCAGGCGGTGTGCCGTCATACGCGGTCACGACTGCCTTTTCGATCACGACGGGCTTCAGCGGCTTGCTTGCGGAATCGACCTCGGTTTTCTGTGCTGCGAGGACATACTCCATGCCGTCAAAGACCTGTCCGAATATTTCATATCCGCCGTCGAGGTACGGCACGCCGCCGACCTGCTGATACAGCGCTTCTGCCTCCGGTGAGAACGAATAGCCTGCGTCGCGGTATGCCTTGAAATCATCCGCGGTCGGGATCGTTCCGGTAACAATATAAAACTGGCTCTTATTCAGCTTATCCGGACCGATCGCATACGCCACAGCGCCGGTCACATGGTACAGATCCGGGGAGATCGTCTGGCTGAAGCCTTCCTCACTGCCCCATGCATCCACGCCGCCCTGACCGTTGCCCTTTGGGTCGCCGCCCTGGATGACAAAGCCGTCCACAACCCGGTGGAAGATCAGCTCATCGTAAAATCCGCTTTCGGCAAGCATCCGGAAGTTCTCTGCGCCCTTTTCGGTTTTTTCCGGAAAGAGGCGGATCTTCACATCGCCGTAATCACGGATCGTCAGAACGACGATCGGATCACCGACCTGCGGAAGCCCGAAGTTCGCGATCCCGGCGGTGCTGACCTGCGCGGTGCTCTGCTCTGCGAGCTCATTTGCAGCGGCGCCGCTGTCGAGTATGACCTCCTTTTTCCCGCATGCGGACATTCCGCACAGGAGAGAGGCACACAGCAGTCCTGCTGCTGTTCTTCGCATCATATGCTTTCGCATAAGAAACAATCATCCTTTCCGCACTCTGAACAGCTCCGAACGGACACACTTACAGCGTACAGTTATTGTTCCGATTCTATTATATCACGTTTTTTTTCATTTGTAAAGTAAAAATTCATGATTCTGTCATCTTTTTCTAAGAAATACAGAACCCTGCTGCCGGATTTCTTGCATTTTTATTCCAAAGTGCCGATCTCGACGGATGTGATGATAATATCCTCCTTCGGCCGCATGTCATCCGGTGTGCCGGTGAGCTCCGCGCCGGTGATCGCGTCGAGAACCTCCCAGCCCTCGATGAGCTGCCCGAAAACTGTGATCTGCTGCGAATAATTCGGGATGCCGCCGTGCTCGATGAATGCATCGGCCATGAGCTGTGCGCCGTCGCTTTCGTCCTCGCGCAGACCGTCCTGGATTTCCTGCGTCATTTCAATCGAATTGGCAACCAGAAAGCGGCTTCCGCAGTAGGTATCCTGACGGCCGGTGAGCGCCTTCCAGAAGCTCTTTTCGGTGCCGGTTGTCAGCGAGCAGAGTGCGCCGCGGAGCGGCCACAGCTTCGGGGAAAGCTCCTGCTTCACACGCTCCTGCGCAGTGCCGGCCTTGCCCTGCGGCAGATTGCCCTCTGCATCTGCGCTGCCGCCGGAAAAGAATACGTCCTTTTCGACGCGGAACACATATGTACCGTCATAATAGCCGCTCTCCGCCAGATTGCAGAAATTCTCCACAGCCTTCGGTGTGACCTCCGGATAGAGCTTGAAGGTCATATCGCCGGCGGTCGTGTGCATCACGGCGGTTTTGTCGCCTTTCTGCGGCTCCTCAAGCTGGATCAGCTCGATGTCCTCATAGTTGATGACGCCCTGATAGCGCTTGGTCATCATAAACCAGAATGAAAATGCCAGCGATGACAACAGCGTGAATACCATGCAAAGCGTCAGTGTCCGGATCAGCCGCTTTTTGCCGGGGGCCTGCGGCTTGGGGCCTGTTAATCTCATAATTTCGCTTCTTTCTTCTCAATTTCTCAGGGGTTGCCGTATTATTATAACATATTATGCGGAAAAGTGCAATGGGAGCAGTCAGAAAAAATCTACAGTGAGTGTAGGAATGTCAATGATAGGTGACAGATTCCTTCCAAAAAAATACGAAGCACCAAATTTGGAAAGCCCAGCCTATGGAGGGAGCCGC
>CAMNJD010000518.1 GCA_946540705.1 uncultured Ruminococcus sp.
CTTGCGAAAAACAACTTTTTGGCGGATGATGAACCGGAAGAGAAGGAAGAAAAACAGAACGATGCACAGGCAGAGCAAAAGGAAGAGCCGAAAAATGAACCGACACCGACCGAGCTTGCGATTAAGAATATGAAATTTGCCGCAGTGCGTGAGAATCCGTTGATTCCCTTCAAGGATGATGAAATGTCGGGGAAAAAACAACATCCGGATATGAAGCAGCTTTTCGGCGAATATCTCCGCCTGAAGGGTGCGGTGCAGAACAACACGGCTACAGATGCCGAAAAAGATGCATTTGCCTACATCAACAGCGAGTCGAAGAAGATTTCAAAGAAAAATATCTTCTTTGATAAAGAGCAGAGCATTACCGGAAGACTTCTCAGTCCTCTGATGGATATTAAATTCAGAGCCAAAAAAATCCGTTATGAGCTCAGCAATGCGATATCTCCCGAAAAAATGAGCGATCAGTGGCAGGAGACAGACGGATATCTGAAAAAGCTGAGCGAAGCGGGACCGCAAATGAATGTTGAAGAATGTGTTTCTGCGCTGCACGTTTTCTTTAATAACAATGCTGAGCTTCGAAAGGACAAGAAAGAATTCAAGAATTCCAAATCAATTCGTGCTGAGATCGCGGCACTTGCCGGACAGGCTGAAAAGCTGTCGAATCTGATGGGAGATAAGCTTCCGTCAGCAGCACCGATTCGCCTGGACCAAGGGCGCACCCTTGCAGAGGAGCTTGATGAAGCAAAAGCAATGGAGCGCGTGCTCACAGATTTTGACGGCGAACAGAAGATTCTTGATCATGTCGGAAAGGCAATGCAAAATTCTAAAGCATGGGCGGCAGGGCAGCTTCAGAATTCCAAAATTCAGCGCCTCGGCGATACCCCTGCCGCTGCCGCGCTGAAAACCGCGCTTCAGGAACTCGCCGCAGCCGATGAAAACGCTGTCCCGATGAATCTCGCAGATAAGCTGCTGACGGTTTCCGGTGCTGCATCCGCACTGAATCTGAACGGTTTGGCTTCACGGGCAGCGGAGCATTTCACCGCAATGTCCGGTTATCTCGGTATGCGCGATGTGACGAAATCGCTGAAATATAACCGCGATATGATCGAAAAGGGCGGCAATTACTTCGATCCGGAGAACAAACAGCCTGAGAACGGGAAACAGGCGGCAGAAAAGAAGCAGGATCAGCCGCAGGTACAGGATGAGAAAAAGGCTGAGGTTCAGGAAAATAAGCAGCCTGAGGACGGGAAACAGTCAGCAGAAAAGAAGCAGGAGCAGCCGCAGGTACAGGATGAGAAAAAGGCTGAGGTTCAGGAAAATAAGCAGCCGGAACCCAAAGCCCCCAAAAAGCCGGAAAGAAAGAAGCTGAGTCCGGAAGAACTGGAAGCTCGCCGAAAAGCTGCTCTGGAGGATCAGGTCAAAACAATAAAGACGGCCGTTCAAAATGAGACACTCGGCGCGGAGCAGCGCGGTTCGGCGCTTTTAAAGACATTCGGCCCGAACGGAACGATTCCGTCCTCGGAAGTGCCGGATAAATACTACTCTCCGGAAGCAGCCGCAGAATACGGCAAGACCGAACTGCCTGTTCCGAAGGGGCTGACGCCGGAGATCGTCGCGCTCCTCGCTCTGAGCAATTCCATGGATGATACGCGCTATGACTTCAATCAAAAGATGACAGACTCCAGCAGCCCGACTGACAAGTATGACTACGCTGCATGGAACCGATCCTTCATACTGAGTTCCTTAATTGAGGTGGATGCACGCTGCCGCAACTTTTCGGATATTATGGTTGATTCCCGGAAGCAGACCAAATATGCGCTGGAGGAATATGAAAAAGGAAACTATCAGCCGATCCGGAAAGCAATAAAGGTCCTTGCCAAAAATGTCAAAGACTATATGTTAGATGCGAACACAGACAAGAGTCTGGATCGCCCTGACAAAGAAGTGTATAAGCTGTTCATGCAAATGGAACAGATTCCGGAGCTCGGCTTCAAAGAGGAATTCACCGAGTCGCAGCTTGCCAAGCTGCATGCACTCAACGCACAGATGGAGAGCGGCGACCGATTCTACAAATCCGCACAGCAGCTCATGGAAAACCCGCCGGAGGCAGGCAGTGAAGAGCGCAAACAGCTTGTTTTCGATATGCTGATGAATGCCGGAATGATGCGGGCAGCATCAGGTGACGACGGAGCCTTCAATAAAGTAAAAAAAATCCGGGATGATCTCTTCGCGGAATTCGGTGCACAGCTTGATCCGCCGGTTTCCGGTAACAGGATGGGAACGATAATCGGCGACCTGGTCCATGATTCGGATCTTGACCTCAGAACACGGTTTGAAATGGAGAGAATCAATCTTGGCTTTTTAGGAGCACTTATGATGCCGGTTGGCCCGAGTGAGCATTTTTCTGCGGTGCAGGGATATCTTGCTGAACCGAACGGCAAGGAGCAGCTTACTGCGGCTTATCGGGAGGCGATTGAAAAATCCGATCTCTATCAGCAGCTCGTCAACGAAACCGATCCCCAAAAGCTGGCATTGAACATCGACAAAGCAAGGGCGCAGGAATTTGAAAAATACAAGGGTGTGAAGCTGGACGTCAGCAAGGCGGAACATTACTGTGCTCAGACACCTATGACGGATGCGCTTATCAAGAAATGGAAAGAGAGCTTTCAGCGGGAATTTGCCCATGAGATCGGACCCAAGAAGATGGAAAAAGCGCTCAGCGGACTCAAATCCCACACGTCGAATCTGTTTCACCGTAATTCGGCAGAGATCATCGCACTGCGCGAAAAAACAGAGATGCTCAAACGCACGCTCAAGGAAAAGGGATTCGGTGCAATGCAGGATCCTGCTGTTCGGCAGATGATGAAGGATACCTATCAGGCAAGCATTCAGTATACGCTTGCAAAGCGCAGAGAAGCCGGCGTGAGCGAAGCGGACAGCACATGGCGCCCCAAGACACCGGGCGGCAAGGCACGCTATGAGGCAGCACTCGCCGTTGAAGCATACACAAAGCAGTTTCTGGATGAGAAGGAGCTGATGCGAGAAGCTGAAATGGATGTGAAGCAGCAGGAGGAGGAGCAGATTCTCGCAGCACAGCTCAGCGAACAGAATAAGCGATTCGGCGGAAAGGGCGCGGCGGATACTGCGGTTCAGACAGCCCTGCAAAATATCAAAAATAGCTATGATCCTCAGGCGTTTATGTACCTTCAGGAAGCACAGCAGAGACAGCTCATGGAGGAAAAGATCGCCGGGTTCATTGCAGTGCGCACCGTTGCAGAGGCAAGCGAGCGTGCCGTGAAAAACGGCATGAAGATCAGCAAAGCACAGTTTGACGCTGCTGTAAAGGATGCAGTGAAGGAAGTGCGTGAGCGGGAGGATTTCAAAGAACTGATGTCCGGCAATCCTGTAGCCGATCTCGTGGATGCAGCCAATACCCCCGGCGGAAAGGGCATTATGATCAAGCTCGCGCAGGCGCAGAAGAAGATTGATCAGCAGATGAAGCTCGCAGAGAACGGAAAACAGGCGGAGGTGAATAAGAACGCCCCGGCTCGGGATATGCAGTAACCGCCCGGCCAAAATCGATCAGAACACAAAACCGCATTGTCCCGGATTTCGGGACAATGCGGTTTGTTTACAGTAGTCTGTCCTCAAGTCCCATATCGCATCGCCCTCCGTTCTTAATTCTGCCGCTTGCTCCGGATCATATTTCTCTAAAGCATGGTCAGCCTTGGTGATACATTCGCTGTCGGAAACGGAGGTATAATGAAACAGACAGTATGCGCCGTCGCAAACAGAAAGGCGGCGGTCAGATGAATATTCAGGAACGCAGAAACAAGGACGGAAAGATCACCTCATATCGCATCAGGGTATTCGATCATCGGGATACGCAGACTTACAAGCAGGTATTCCGGACGCTTTCAATCAAATATGATATGTCCAAGTCCGAAGTGTGGAACCGCAGGAACGCGGAAAAGCAGGGCGCGATCTTTGAAAAGCAGATCGAGGAGCATACGATCAGCGATTCGCACATCACCTTTGACAGCTACTGCGAATACGCAATCGGCATGAAGGAGCAGGCAGGGCTTTCGCCTTCGACGATCTACAGCTACACCGGCTGCCAAAAGCGCGTAGCGCCCTACATCGGGCATATCCAGCTCAAACAGCTCACGCCTGCGGCAATCAACAAGGCGTATTCCGATATGCTCAGTACAGGCGTTTCAAAGGCGACCGTCTATCAGTATCATCTGTTCATCCATTCGATGCTTGCAATGGCATTCAAGGAGAATCTCATTCCCCGCAACTATGCAAGTGCAGCGATGCCGCCGAAGCGAGATGCGAAAGAAGTGCAGGCACTCAGCGAGGACGAAATCAATGCATTCTTCACGGCGCTTTATGCCGACAGCAAGCACTATATGTATCAGGTGCTGTTCAGCCTGATGCTTGCAACCGGATGCCGGATTGGCGAAATCTGTGCATTGACATGGGACAACATCGACTTTGAGAGTAACCGCATTCACATTTGCCGGCATTTTGTCAGCGGAAAATCCGGCACACAGATTGTGGACGGCTGCAAGACGAATGCCGGTGATCGCCGGCTGACTCTTGATGAAAGTATTATGGGAATGCTCAGAGAATATCGCGCCTACTATCTCGAAAAGGCGGAAAATTACGGCAGCAAGTGGAATAACGGAGAAAACGCCGTATTCTACGCTGAAAAACGATACGGCGGCTGTATCAATCCGGATACTGTGCGATCGTTTCTAAACAGCTTTACCAAGAAACACGGGCTGCAAAAAATCCATCCTCATATGTTCCGTCATACATCGGTTAGCCTTCAGCTTCAGGCAGGGATCAGCATTGCTGACGCTGCCAAGCGAGCGGGTCATGCAAGACCGGACGTCACCCTGCGGATTTATTCTCACGCGTTGAAAAAGAATGATCTGCACTGCTGCGAGGCTGTGACGAAAGCAATGCCGAAAATGCCTAAGCGTGAAGCGTAGTGACCGGATATGTCAAGTTGCGTGAAGCCTATCTTCCTGTATCTTGAAGTATCGTAAAAGTTGACCGAATGTTGACCAAAGTGATATGCCCATCGCTGAAATCAGCCGAAAACATCGTATTTTCGCAGTGAGGGTTGAAATTTCACGGTTAATATGATATTCTTCTACTTCCTTTTCGGTGCTGTATTCACCCTTTGCTTTTACAGAAACATATTCCAGCCTTTGTGCCTTGCTTCGCCCCATTTGCAATATACGGTTATACTCTGACGGTTTCAGCTCGACACCGTTGATACCCTGCATATTCTTCCGCACGATCGGCATCGCTCTGGTGATCTTATCCGTTTTCAGCCGATCTAATGCTACCGGTTTCATCTTCAGCGGATGGCTGATATATGTACAGCGGTAATAATAGAAAAACGGGTCAATGAATCCGACCGAGCAGCTTCTCCATACAGAATCGACCGCACTGACCGGTGTTCGCATATACATAACGATCATATCACCGGCTCTTGTGTCCGGATTGCATTGCCAAGGAGTTACAGTATCCGCACTATCGGATAAGAATAAATCATCCTTCGATCCACCAATAAAAAATGCGCTGCGCGGTTCCGGCAATTCCTGAATCAAATAACTGGA
>CAMNJD010000519.1 GCA_946540705.1 uncultured Ruminococcus sp.
ATCGTTTTTGGAAGAGGGACGCCCTGCGATAGAGGGCGTCCCTTGGCAAATCGCAGGGCGATTTGCAGACAATCTAACAAATCCAAACCAGCCTTTTTGTTACAGAAACCACCTAAAATGTTATTAGCCCAAATAAACATAGGAAAAGATGGTATCAGTGCGGGCATGTATGCTCCCTGTGCTGCCCGCATTGCCGTCACTTTCGTGAAAATGCCGCCCCTTCGGCAGGATTGCAAAGATGATCCCGGAGATCTGAACGGTTCCGCAATGTGCAAAAAATAGATCCTCTCCGGAGACAGGACAGTCCTTTGCGGCTGTCCTGTTTTCATTCTGCATATAGAAATGCCCGTCTGCTTTGTTCACAGACGGGCATTGTTCATATTTCGTTTTCTGCTCTCAGCTCATCCAGATAAGCCTGAGGTGATTTGCCGATAAACTGTTCAAATTCCGCAGAAAAATCTGCATCGCTTGCATAGCCGCAGAGCTGTGCAATTTCTTCGACGGTCTGATTCTCTGCCAGATGCGCTTTCATCTGTCCGGCGATAAAGTGCAGACGGGTATGGATCAGATCATCCTGAAACCGGCTGCCGTTCTCGGCTTCATATTGCCGCAGAAAATCAGCTTCAGTGAGGTTCAGTTCGTCTGCAAACCGTGCCGCTGTAAACCGGTCAAACGGCTTGCGGAAAATGAAAGCGCGGATCTGCTGCAACCGCTCAGCCACTGTGCCGGAATCCGGCACAGCTTTCACACGGACAAGCTGTTCATGCAGCCGGTAAAGCAGCAGCCGGAAATACAGATCCGTTGTTTCAAGCCGGTGAAGATGCACGGAATAAAACTCAAAGCAGATTTCACGCAGAAGCTTTGAGATCTCCGTGCCCTTCGGCAGCGTGACCGGCGTGTTGAGCGGAATATTCATCGTGCGGAGCAGCGCTTCTTCTTCAACATCCGGCGCAAAATGCATCCAGTCGTCATAATACTCCTCACCGTCCGCGCCGTAGTTCTGATAGGCGTCCGGTGTATAGAGAATCCATGTATAGGCCGGGAACTGCCGCATCTCACCGTCTGCGAAGATCCGGCACGGCGATTTGATCAGCAGGAACACCCAGTCTCCCGCACCGTGTTCGCGTTCATTTATAAAATCGGCACCGTGTACCGAGTGCCATCCGATTTCGTCCATTCGCATGTGTATCAGCTCCTTTTCTCTATCATATCATATTCCTGCACGAAATGCAAGGCCGGAACAATATTTTCTTTTCCGGATTAAGGCTTTGTGCGGTATTGCCTATATGTATTTGTCAAGCAGTCAAGTATTCTGAAACTGCACGAACCCCCGCCGGCATATCATTCACTTCCCGATGTACCGTTCCACAGCAGCTTGCGTCAAAACATCATCAAAATGAGCGATCCTGTGATTGAATTGTTCGCCGGCAGATGCTACAATCAATATAGAACCGCATTGATGGAATCACAAACGGAGGGAATGACAATGAAAACGATCCGAAGATTATGTTCTGTATTGCCGGCAATTCTTCTGCTGTACGGCTTCGCCGCAGCACCGCAGTCATCCGCTCATGCAGAACAGACATCCGTACTCGGCGATCTGAATGAAGACGGCTGCATCAGTGCGGCGGATCTTACCCTGCTCAAGCGCGGCATTCTGACGGAGACGCTTACGCATACACAGCGCTGCCGTGCAGATACCAATGCAGACGGGAAAACAGACCGCACAGATGCAGATGCAATGCGCGACTATCTGCTGAGCAAAGGCGATTTTGCTGCAAATACAGAAAAGCGTGCGTTCTATTACGCGATCGACATGACATGGCAGGACGGCGTAACGGAATCGCTGAATGCAGGCTTCACAGATACCGGCTATGTCAATCTCGATAATCAAAACGGCAGCAGCATCACATGGAAAATAACCGTTCCGGAAGACGGCAGCTATATGTGTTCGTTCGGCACTGCAAACGGCAGCTCCGTCAACCGGAAAATGAAAATCGAAGTGAATCAGAATGCGGATTACTGGATACAGGATTTCCCTTCGACCGGTGCATGGACAAGCTGGGAGGAGAGCCGGATTGTATTGCCGCTGACCGCCGGCATCAACCTGATCCGCATGACCTCAGAAACCGCAGAGGGAGGACCGAATTTCGACTATCTGAAAACACAGTGGACGGATGAACCGTATGCACAGACCTATGCCGAAGCCGAACCGGATTCGCCGCCTGTTTCGCATGACGGAAAGCGAACAGTCTGGCTGGCAGGTGATTCCACCGTACAGACCTACGGCAAAAACCGTGCGCCGCAGCAGGGATGGGGCGCACATCTCGGCAGCTTTTTACCGAAGGAAAATACCGTTATCAACCGTGCGATCTCCGGCAGAAGCGCAAAGAGCTTTTACGACAAAGGTGACCTGAAAAAGATCCTCAACGAGATTCAGCCCGGGGATTATCTGCTGGTGCAGTTCGGCATCAATGACGGTGCTTTCTCGATGAAAGACCGCTACTGCCCGACCTGCGGCAAGGTCCCGGGGACAAGCGGCAGCTTTGAATGGTACATGTCACAGTACATCGAAGGTGCAAAGGAAAAGGGCGCACGCCCGATCCTGATTACAACGCCGATTCATCTGGATTCGCGCAAGGGCGGCAAATTCGTACCGGTATATGTCAATTACTGCGATGCCGCAAAACGTCTCGCCGCATATTATAAGATTCCGTGCGTTGACCTCAGCACGCTGATGGTCGATCATTACAATCAGATCGGTTACAATGCGGCATTCAAATATCATATGTGCTCGACCGGTAAAAATGATGTCACGCATTTCACGGAAACCGGTGCAAAGGCAATCGCAGCACTGATTGCCGATGAGATGAAAAAACAGCACCTTGTATAAGCATGAGCGATATCCCGCACAGTGTCAGGAACTGTGCGGGATATTTTGGTTTGATATATCATAAAATTGCACAAAAACGTAATTGTGATTTTGCAGGATATACGCTAGAATAAACTTAGAAACAGCATGCGCTGCGCGGTTTTCCGGTGCAGTCCCCTTCCTGTTCTGTAAAACCGCGGACGCGCTGCTGATGAGAAAAAGCATAGGGAAAGCGGGGATATAAAATGAAACCAAAGCAATTATTCGCGGCAATCTGCGGCGCGGCCATGATGCTGTCCGCACAGCCGCTCATTCCGCAGATGCACGCAGAGGCAGCATCGCAGACAATCACAAATGACTGCTTCTGGAAGGACACCTCCGGAAAAAACATCTATTCGCAGGGCGGCGGCGTATTCAAATTCGGTGATACCTATTACTGGTACGGCGTACACTATACCGGTGCGGACAAATATGCCGCAAGCCCGACCGGCAAAAACGGAGAATGCTATTTTCAGTCTGTGACCTGTTATTCCTCGAAGGATCTCGTCAACTGGAAATTTGAAAATGACGTTCTGACAGGCAAAACAAAGAACATCGGCATGGTAACATGGTTCGGAAGACTCGGTGCGGCATATTGTCCGAAATCCAGAAAGTATATCATCTGTGCGCAGTATAACGGCAGCGTGCTGTTCGCGCAGTGCGATACCCCGACCGGTAATTTTGAGATCGGAAATGTGCAGGAGCAGATCCCCGGTGTTGTAAATACCGGAACCGGTGATCAGACGCTCTTTGTCGATGATGACGGGCAGGCATATCTGATCTGTTCCAGCGCAAAGGGGCGCTCACACCAGTATGTCTGCAAGCTGCGCGAGTCGGATTTCCTTGCCGCGGAACGTGCGGTCGAGGTAAAAAAAGGCAGCGGCAAAGAGGGCAACTGTATGTTCAAATACAAGAACAAGTATTATTTCTGCGCCTCTGATCTGCACGGCTGGAACGCCTCGCACAGCTATTACATGGTAGCCGACAATATCAACGGTCCCTATTCTGACTGGAAGGTCATGGACGGCACGGATATGGATTTCTCGCATGTCACGCAGACCGGCTTTTTCTATACGGTCAAGGGCAGCAAGCAGGAGACTGTCATTTTCTGCGGCGACCGCTGGAGCGATTTCGCCGGTAACGGTCTGGGATACAATCAGTGGGTTCCGCTGACCGTCAACGGCAATGATGTGAAATTCCATTCGCTGAGCGAGTGGAATCTCGATGCGGAAACCGGTGAATGGACAGTCGGTGCAGGCAATAACTATGTGCTGAATCCGACCTTTGAAGCAGACCGCGTGTCGCAGCCCGCGCTTGCAGGCTGGAAGGCATCCGGCACCGGAAACGGCAACCGTAAGGGCGGTCACACCGGAAACTGGTGCGCACAGCAGTACGGCGCAAATGCGTTTTCTGCGAATATGTCGCAGGATATCGCGCTCCCGAACGGCAACTATACGCTGAAATTCTGGGTGCGCAGCTCCGGCGGACAGAAATCTGCAAAGGTCTATGTCAAAAACTACGGCGGCGCGGAGATGAGCGTTTCCGCAAACAAAAATATCGGGAACTGGACGCAGATGTCCATTGACAACATCCCGGTCACCAGCGGTACCATTCAGGTCGGTTTTGCATCCGACGGCAACGCCGGAAACTGGCTCATGGTCGATGATTTCACGCTGATCGGTGACGGTCAGCCCGCAGCGCCGCCGGAGCCGGTCAGGTATGAAGACGGTAAGTATATCACCGGACTGACAGTCAGCGATACAACCAATGCCGCAAACTGGTCTGTTGTGACGCAGCCGAAGCAGCAGGGCAGCGAAGTGTTCGGTGACAGAGTATTCAAATTCACAAGCATTCCGCACACACTGGACGGCGCAGAATGGATCCAGACTGCGTGTGATTCCAAAAAATTTGCAGGCGATGAAGCGGCATTCAAAGCAGGCGCGGATATTTCCGCTTTTGTCGCGCTGGATACCCGTGTCACTGTTCCGGCATGGCTCGGAGACTGGACAAAAACTGCGGATACTCTCACCGACGACGGCGAGCCGCAGGTGACCTATCAGCTTTATAAAAAGGATTTTGCAGCAGGTCAGACCGTCACGCTTGGCGAAGTCAATCAGGCAAGCTGTGTCAATTATGCTGTTGCAGTCACTGCACAGCAAAAAACGCCGGTAATCGGCGACATCAATGCAGACGGTATCTGCAACAAGACTGATCTTGTTATGATGCGCGATTATCTGCTGACAACCGGAACCTTGACGCCGGAGCAGGGCGCGATCGCTGACATGAACGCTGACGGCAAACTGAATGCCGTTGATCTCACGCTGCTGAAGCAACTGCTCATGAAATAATACAAAGTCCGCTGCCTGATTTCCAATCAGACGAAGGAGGGATTCACTTGAAAAAGCATCCGATCATCTGTATTGCAGTGATGCTTTCGATGCTGCAAAGCAGCGTTTACCTGCCGGCTTCGGCAGAATCTGTGAAGTGTCTGCGCGGTGATCTGAATTCTGACGGGAAGCTCGATGCCTGTGATCTCACGCTGATGAAGCACGGATTGATGTCGGAATTTGAATCGCCGTCCGCACAGATCGCGGATGTCAATGCAGACGGCATCACAGACCGGAACGATGCCGAAATGCTGCGGGATTACCTGCTGACGAAAATCGACTGCTTTCCGGAGCAGTATGTTATTGAGCCGGAAACGCCGCAGATCCGGCCCCTTTCCGGCAGCCGGCAGATGGAATACCTCAGCCGAGGCGTCAGCGCGGTCAGCAACGGGAAAGGCGTATTTGTGAGCTGGCGTCTGCTCGCGGATGACCCCGCAGATATTGCATTCAATGTCTACCGCACAACGGACGGCAAAACCGTCAAGGTCAATGACAAGCCGCTGACCGGCGGCACCAATTTCACGGACAGCAAGGCTGATCTGAAAAAGGATCAGACCTATACCGTCAAGGCGGTCATCGGCGGAAAGGAGTTTGACACGGACGGCAGCGATACGCTTCCGGCGAATTCTGCGGCGAATGTCCGCATTGTGAATATCAGAAAGGGCAGCACAATACATTTTGTCTGGGTCGGCGATTTTGACGGCGACGGTGTATATGATTATCTGGTTGACCGCTGCTCTGACGATCACCAGAAGCTCGAAGCCTACAAAAGTGACGGAACATATCTCTATACGATCGACATGGGCTATCAGAGCGAAAATAAGAACAATATCTCCCCCGGCGCATCAACGATTGATGTCGGAATGTGGGACGGTGCGACAGTCTACGATATGGACTGCGACGGTTATGCGGATATTCTGCTGCGCATCGCGGACGGCGTGACCTTTGCGGACGGCACAAGGTATCAGAACAGCAATCCTGCCGCACAGGAAATTGCGGTCATCGACGGCAGGACCGGTACGCTGAAAGCCTCTGCGCCTGTTCCGGATGACTATATCAAAGTCGGTCCGATGGCGTGCATGATGGAGATCGGCTATCTGGACGGCGTGCGCCCGAGTGTTGTCTGCTGGATGAAAAACCGCAACAAGGACAAGACCTTCAACAGCATGACAGCCGCATTCGGCTATGACGAAAGCGGTACATTCAAGATGCATTGGCGCTATAAAAACGAGAAGATGTTTGAGAACCGGAAGGAATATAAAAACGGCTATGCAGAAGCACATCAGATCCGTGTTGCCGATGTGGATTATGACGGAAAGGATGAAGTGCTGCACATGGGCTATGCCCTGAACGGCGATGGTTCTCTGCGATACCATGTTGATGAGATCGTTCACGGCGACCGCTGGTTTGTCGGCTCATTCTGCAACGGGAACAACGGCAAAGAAATGTACGGCTACGGCATTCAGCAGAATAATCAGTTCGGTCTGCTGGAATATTCCTATAATGCCTCGACCGGCGAGCTGCTCTGGACAAATTATGCCAAGGAAGGTACAATGGATGTCGGCAGAGGCAATGTCGGCGATATTGATCCGCGCAGCGACGGCTTTGAGATGTGGTCATTCCAGGGATTATACAGCTGCAGCGGCAAGCGGCTCGGCGACGGGGCACTCTATCCGTGTCTGCGGCTCTGGTGGGACGGCGACCTGCTCTCAGAAGCGTATAATGACAAGAAATTTGAAAAGTGGAACTGGCAGAACAGCAGCACGACACGCCTGCTGTCACCGTGGAAGCTCACGGACTGCACAGGATCCGAGCGCGGTGCACCGATGTTCTATGCGGATCTGAACGGTGATTGGCGTGAGGAGGTCATCATGACCAGCAGCGATGCTTCCCGACTGGTGATTCTGGAATCGACAGACCCGACGGATATACGCCTTTACTGTCTCGCGCAGAATCCCTGCTACCGCAACTGCATGACTGCAAAAGGCTATTTTCAGTCACATATGCTGGACTACTATCTCGGCACCGGCATGGAAATGCCGCAGACACCGGATATTTCAATCATACCGAAAGCGGCACAATAAACGGAATCTATCTGAGCGGCAATGATAAGGATGCCGAGTTGATAACCAAAACAGGCGTCAGGTTCGTTCAGCCGCAGCATTTGCATGGTGCAGAACAATGCGGTATTCCGTCAGTATGCCGCCCGTATTGTTCGCAAAATGGCAGAGCATGATCTGTCTGAACAGTGCAAAACGGAAAACGCTCATGCAATCTGAAAGTATAATAACGCAACCCGCCGCCTGACTGCCAATCAGACGGCGGGCGGGGAGCCCCCGCTGGCATATCATTCACTTCCCGATGTACCGTTCCGCAGCGGATTCCATACTCATGCAGAACACCATATCCTGTGTCAATGTTATCAATGAGGGGTCGCCCATCCTGATCCGGAGCGTTCGACGAATTTCTTTTGGTATCACAATGCGGCCAAGATCATCAATTCCCCTGCAAGCACCTCATCCTCGATTCGCAGCACACAATCATCCCCGATATTTCCGAACAGTTCGCCGCTGGCATACCAGACTGTTTTTCCGTCGATTGCAACAAAACTGCTTGGGATTTTGTTTTTGATGTAATGTTCAATATCATGTGCCACCATCATCTGATGCATTCTCTCTGCATAAGTATTATCGGCTTTCTTCGTTATGATGACCACTTTTGCGCCGTTCATCATGCACTGATCTGCCGCACGCATCAGCATACTGAGCTTTCCGGAGATGAAATATGCCCCTGCTGCAATGACTGTTTTCTTCGCAGAGGCAATTTCTCTGAACAGATCATTTTCGTAATGTTCCGTGTAAATGGTCTGGAATCCGTCCTGATGAATCAGCTCAGGTGCATACCCAAGCTTTGCATATCCGCGCAGCCGCTTCTTATACATATTTTCAAGCATATGCACATGGATATCCGCGTAATCGTAGATCATCACGCTGCTTTTGCCCGGATAATCACGATGCAGCCGACCGACATACTGTGACAGTGTTCCGCTCCATGAAATCGGCATTGCAAGGAACAGCGTATCCAGCCGCGGCTCGTCAAAGCCCTCTCCGGCGTATTTGCCTGTTGCAAGAATGATCATAGATTCTGTTTTGGGAATGGCGCGTACCAGTTCAAGCTGTTCCCGTTTTGTCTTTGCTGTACCCTGACCGCTCAGCACAATCACATGATCTGCTGTACCGGTCAGCATTTCTGCAAGCCGCTGGATATGCGTCATGCGTTCTGATATAATGATCGGCGTTCTACCGCTCTGGACGGCTGTTATTACATCATTGACAATTAGAGTATTACGGTATTCGCTTTCTGTAATTTGCTTGTATACTTCCGTAATTGTTGGCTTATTGTCAGAAATATCCGTGCGGAACTTTGTAAAACGCGTCACCAGAATATGCGAAAATCCGTGCTTTGCAGCATAGTTCTTCGCATCGGCAGAATACCGGATCGCACCGCACTGCATGAAGATAATCGGCTGATGCCCGTCGGAGCGCTTCGGGGTCGCGGTCAGTCCGTAAACATATTTTGCGTGGACAGCTTTCAGTACACATTCAAAGCTTTCCGCAGAAACATGATGACATTCGTCAACAATAATCATCCCGTAGTCATTAACAAGCGGCTTCACTTCATGATCTGTGATCAGCGACTGCATGATCGCAATATCAACAATGCCGGACAGCGTATTCTTTGAACCGCCGAGCTGCCCGACCAGAGAACATTGCTTCTTTCTTCCGCGTTTGACCGGCTGCTCCGGTAATTGTGCATTGATAAAGAGAAACTGCTCCAGTGCCTTTTTCCATTGCTGCAAAAGTGCCTGCGTATGTACCAGAATCAGTGTGTTGACTTTTCGCTCAGCAATCAGTCCGATTGCTGCGACGGTTTTGCCGAATGCGGTTGTTGCTGCCAATACACCGGTATCATATTGCAAAAGTGTCTGCGCCGCCTCAAGCTGATCAGGGCGCAGTTCACCCTGAAACTGCACATCAATCGGTTTGCCGGTCACGCGCTGATCGTCAATCTCAGGCTTGCAGCCGTGTTCAAACAAAAATGCGGTTAAACTATCCTGACAACCGCGCGGCAGCATCAGATATTTCTCATCTTCGCTTGAAAGATTGATGATACGCGGTTTTCCGTAGGTCGGCATTCGCATTGCCTGTGCCTTATAGAAATCCGGATTCTTGAAACAGGCAAGCCGCTTCATTTTATTCAGCGCATTTTGCGGCAGCCCACTTTTCGGGATATACAGCATATTTGCAAGCACAATACGCAGTGTATCCGGCAGTACATAATTCTCGTCCTGCGGAATCAGTTTCCACGTTTCATCCGCCTGTTCCAGTTCCTCATGATATAATTCGCCCAATTCGGACTGATCACAGAGCTTCTCGATTACCGCTTCTACATCTGATTCGCACATCTTCTGAATACCTGACAAAAAAGCCCATTGGTCATGATACGGCATAAAGCATTCATTCACGAAAACAGAATTGCCGCGCTTCACAGCCTGCTTTTGCAGCGGCAGCGCAATCAGATTGCCGAATCCGCCGACGGGCATGGTATCCTGATTCGGGAACATTCTGTCATAGGAATCGAATCTGATTTCATGGCGCTGCTTCATTGCCTCTGTCAACAATCCGCTGCCCAGTTTTCGCGCTTTTGCAGCAGGAATCGGCATATCAAAGAATACCCACAAATGTCCGCCTTCTCCGGAACGTGAGCGTTCAACTGCACATGAAATGCCGTAATCTTTGCAAACCGTCCTGACCGCAGAAATATCCTTCTGCCATTCGCCGTCATCAA
The DNA here is from genome assembly GCA_946540705.1 of uncultured Ruminococcus sp. Lineage (GTDB taxonomy): Bacteria > Bacillota > Clostridia > Oscillospirales > Ruminococcaceae > Firm-04. Next base: position 10,147 of record CAMNJD010000519.1, read on the forward strand.
AATCAATCGCAAGGAAACAGGTCGTTTCGTCCGGCAGCATCGGATAAATCCCGATTACATCACGACAAAGCGCGTCCTTGCCGCTCAGATGGTTGAAAACTGCATCATCGGTCAGCGGCGCAAACCGACGATATTTGCATTTCGGACATTTGGTTTTCTGCATATCGCAGATGCCGGGTTTCCATTTGTTCTCGCAGACCGGCGTATATCCGTGCTTTCCGTTTTTCGGATTCTCATACCGCAATGCATACACATCTTCACGGCCGCGAAACAGCGATCGGTATAATGCGATCTTCTCCTGCGGAGTGCTTTTCCATGTGACCTGCGGCGTATCTCTATGATTCTTCTGTTCGTCTTCAAATGTATTCAGCCACTCTGCGAGTTTCAGTACATCGCTGATTGTCTTTTCATCATCAGCCGCAGGCAGCCTGTCAGTATTTCCGCTGCAAACAAACGGATAGATCTCTTTGATGCCGATACTCTGAAAAATCAGACGGGCTGTTTCATAGGCACGCTCCGCACCGCCGCTACCGCCCTGCGCAAGAATGACAGCAGCGCGTTTTGCTTTCACCGGCAGCGTTTCATGCCGAAATATCAAGGCAGAGCCGTATATCTGAAACCTGCTTGCGACTTTCAGCAAACCGGATGACAATTCCGTATAATGCACCGGCGAAGCAAGAATCAGGTTATCACATTCCAAAAGATATGCATAGATTTCCTGCATCTCATCGCTCATCGGACAGGATAGCTTCTCTCGGCAGCAGCGGCAGTCGATACATGGTGCAATATCCGCAGTATAGCAATCAACGATCTTGTATTCGCCTTGCAGACGGGACAGCAGCTTTTTTATCAGGAAAACAGTATCTCCGTCTTTTCGCGGAGAGCCGTTCAGGATCAGTGTTTTCATGGAATCACCTCTGCATCATTTCTGCTATTATTGTATCATATCAGCTGTAAAAAGACAAGTGAATCGAAAAGATCTCCCAAATTCGCCCTTTTTTCGCCATTTTTCTTCGCAAATCCACTTGACTTTTTCTTTTACTCGTGCTATAATCAAGACAAGAGCTCAATTTTCTATTGTTTTGAGCATATAATATTACAAATCACAATGTATTGTGCAGTAATGCGCATTGATTAAGCTTTATTGATAGAGGAGTGATACTACGTTTCAGCCTGTTTTATCCAAGTTATATTACTCTGA